>DSDH01000625.1 GCA_011055475.1 Phycisphaerales bacterium
ACGAATCGGCTCGTGGAGCATCGGGCCGTTTCGCTGGATGTCCGGCCCCACAGCCTGCTGGGTCATTGGGCGATGGACGCGATTCTTGACGGCCGGATCGCCGACACCACCGGCAGCGGGCGCGATCTCCGGGTGGAGGGTGAGGTCGCGATTCTCGACGGCCGCTTCGACCAGGCGGTGTCTCTGTCCGCCCCTTCGGGCTACTTGGCCGGTGGTTATGATCCGGCCTTGCAGCCGGTTCGCTCCGTGAGCGTGGCCGCCTGGATCCGTGCCGAAGACCTGACCGGGCCCGAAAAGCAGTTCCTCGTTCACAACGCCTTCCGCATGTCGTGGCTGGAGAAGGGGTACATGCTTTGGGCCGCCGACGGACGGATCAACTGGTGGGTCAAAACGGAGCCGGGCGGCAGCATGGATACCGCCTGGGTCAGCACGGCGGCCGAGGCGGGTCGCTGGATTCACGTGACCGCGACCTATGATGGAACCCGCGCATCGCTTTACCTCGACGCGCAATTACAGGCCTCCGTGCCGGCCGGTGGAGACATTCAGTGGGGACCGGCCCCTTATCGAGGACTCCACGTGGGCGCCGGATGGGATGACCTCAGTTTCTCCACGTTCGCCGGCGCCATCGACGATGTGCGCATCTACGATTACGCCCTGAGCGAGGAAGAGATCCGGTGCCTGTATGACGGCCTTGCGGCGGACTTCGATGAGGACTGGAGGATCGGCCCGCAAGACCTGCGTCTGTGGATGCCTTACTGGCTTGCTGCCGACCCCCCAGGCCGGTACGACTTCAACCATGACCGTCGGATCGACCTGACCGATCTGGCCTTCTTGGCGGAACGCTGGGGGACACGATTCTGATGCGCTGGATGGCTTGGTCCACAGGCGGGCGAAAGGGGTCTCTTCACGGCCGTGTCGGGCTTGGCTGGAGAAAAGATGCCTGCCCATTCGGCGCATTTGGCCCCTCCATCGCCTCGGGGAACGGTGAAAGCCCCGCCCGCCGGGACACAAATCCGTCGTCGATGAGGCATAGAACAGGCCTGCCGAACTCCCCGCGAGGTTGCGTAAGTGGCTTGTGGGAAAGCGGTTGCGGCGAAGGCGGCAGACGACGCAAAATTGTTGTGAGAAAATCACAGAAAGCCGCTTGACTTCTGCAAAAACCGGGACAAAAGCCTGGATAGGCTGTTTGTGAATGAGAACACAAGCACGAGCAAGGCCATGAGGCTCCATCGCATTCCAGACGAGACCATTCGGCGCCTGCCGACCTATCTTCAGGGGCTTCTGCTCCTGAGTCGCCAAGGCCACACCCGCATCAACAGCCGGCAACTGGCCGAGCGGCTTCGCGTCAATCCCCCGTAAATTCGCAAGGACTTGTCGTATTTCGGCGACTTCGGCACGCCGGGCGTGGGGTACGACATCGACGAGCTGTCGCGGCGGCTCCGGGAGATCCTGAGCCTGGATCGCCCGCACCGTGTAGCGCTGGTGGGCTACGGCAACCTCGGGGCCGCACTGCTGAAATACCCCGGATTCGGAGCGTTGGGGTTCGAGATCGTGGCGGTGTTCGACCGCGACCGTCGAAAGATCGGCCGGACCGTGCGTGGCCTGACGATACGAGATAATCGGCAGATCCCCGTATTGCGGCAGGACGACGTGCGACTGGCGATTCTGGCGATCCCGGCCGAGGGGGCCCAGGATACCGCCGAGGCGCTCGTCGCCGCGGCCGTGCAGGGAATCCTCAACTTCGCGCCGGAATACAGCGTGTATCTGCCCGACACCGTGAAGGTGATTACGATGGATATCGGCATGGACCTGGCCAGACTGCCCTATTACGTTCCCGTGGAGGTCTAGGCCGCAGCCCCAGGAGGCCGGATCGTGGAAACGGTTTTTATCAGCAGGTTCGAGCTCCTGCTGGACGCCCTGGCGCAGGAGATGGAGGTGTACGCTCCGCGTTGCGGGGCAGAGTCTTCCACCTTCGTACGCTATGATCCCAAGGCCCCCGACGGAGTGGCGTTCAATCCGGCCCGCCTCTGCACCCCGGCCAAGGAGTTCCTGTTTCCCTTGCGCGAGCGGGCCGCCGCATTCCCCCACCCCCTCGAGCCGGAGGCGGCCCGGCCGTTTGCGGTCATGGGCCTGAAAGACTGCGATCTCAAGGCCCTGCGGATCCTGGACTGCGTCTTCCTGGAGGATGATGAGTTCCGCGATCCCTTTTACGCCGCGCGCCGCGAGGCCATGTTCATCGTGTCCTCGGATTGTACCGAGCCGACCGACTCGTGCTGCTGTGTGCTGTTTGGCGGCCAGGTCTTTCCGGAGTCCGGTTTCGATTTGAATCTGTCCCGAATTCGCGATGGTTACCTGGTCCAGCCGGGATCGCCGAAGGGCGCGATGTTCCTCAGCCGGTACCTCGACCGTTTCGCCGGCGTGCCGTCGGCGGCGTTGACCGAGCGCCAGCACGAAAGACAGAAGACCACCGAACAGATCGAACGGCTCAACGCCGCGTATCGCCTGGATCGCAAGGTGGATGAGATCGTTCAGGCCGGGCAGGACGTCCCCCTGTTCGACGAGATGGCCGCCGAATGCGTCGAGTGCCAGGCGTGCACGCGGATCTGCCCGACGTGCCACTGTTTCTATCTTTTTGACACGCTGGACACGGACATCTTCGCCAGGATGAAGATGTGGGACAGTTGCGTGCGCCGGGACTTCGCCCGCGTGGCCGGAGGGGCCAACCCGCGCCAGATTCTCGGCGACCGCACGCGCCACCGGCTGTTGCACAAGTTCGTCTATTTCCTCGAGCGACACGGCCTATACATGTGCGTCGGCTGCGGCCGCTGCATCGACGCGTGCGCCGGCGGGCTCGACTTGCGGGAATTGCTGACGCAACTGAATCGTGAACGGGTGAGCAAGGGACAGGGCTGACCGATGATCGCCAACCCGTACCAGCCGCTGAATGCGACGATTATCGAGGTCATCGACGAGTCGCCGACCATCAAGAGTTTCGTCATCGAACCGGAGCAGCCCTTCACGTTCGATACGGGCCAGTTCATCGAGCTGACGCTGCCGGGCCGCGGTGAAGCGCCCTTTACCCCTTCCTCCTCGCCGGCGCTGACCGAGCGGATGGAGGTCACGATCATGAAGGCCGGCCACGTCACCGGCCTTTTGCATGAATGCAACCCGGGACAGGCCGTCGGCATCCGCGGGCCCCTGGGGCATGGTTATCCCGTCGACGCGTTCGTCGGGAAGGAGGTGTACATCATCGGCGGCGGCGTGGGCCTGGCGCCCATCCGTTCGCTGCTGTTGACCCTCATCGACCGCATCGGCGAGTTTCATCGGGTGGTGTGTCGCTTCGGGGCGCGCACCCCCGAGGACTTCATCTACAAACCCGCCCTGTTCGGCCCCTGGCAGAAGATCAACGGACTCGAGATCACCTGCACGGTGGACCAGGCCAACGGCCAATGGTCGGGCCCCGTGGGCGTGGTCACGGAGATCGTCAAGCCCGATGACGTCGATGTGAACGAGGCCGTCGCCGTGGTCTGCGGGCCGCCGGTCATGATGAAGTACGTGACACTGCGACTGGTGGAGCACGGCTTTGCGCCGGAGCGCATCTATCTGTCGATGGAAAAGAACATGAGCTGCGGCATCGGCAAGTGCGGCCACTGCATGATCGGCCGGTATTACGCCTGCAAGGACGGGCCGGTGTTTACGTTCGCACAGATTCGGAAATACCCGAACATTTGGGATTAGGGACACGCATGGCGGGCACACTGATTATCGATCTGCCGAAGTGCAAGACGCAGGACCCGCGCCGGATCGGCTGCTCGTACAAGCACCATCCGAACAACCGCGGCGTGGTGGCGCTGCTGGAGAAGATCCAGTTCGCGCTGATCTGTCGCCAGTGCCAGGCGGCCCCGTGTGTGGAGGCCTGCCCGCGAAACGCCCTGGAGAAGGTTCCGGTGGGGCCCGACGAAAGCGTGCTCAAGCGGGCGACGATGTTGTGCACCGGCTGCGGGACCTGCGCGGCGGCCTGTCCCTTCGGGACGATCTATACGGAGCTGGTGCCGTTTGCCGCCGACGTGTGCGATGTGTGTCGGGGCCGCTTGCAGGATGGGGAAAAGCCCCTGTGCGTGCGAACGTGCCGCGATGGGGCGATCGACTACCGGGACGACGTTACGATCGAGGGCGATCTGGTAGAGGTCTTCCCGGACATTGTCGTGCGGGTCCCCGCCGGGGCCCGATGGCAGCCCTTCCTGCGAGAGCCGACGAGCGCATGACCATGAATGAGATACTGCACAACCTGTTCGTGATGCTGGTGTTCCCGGGGCTCTTGTTCAGCGTGGCCTGCGGTCTGCTGGCCGTGTGGATTGTGCGGAAGGTCACCGCGCTGATTCATCACCGCATCGGTCCGCCGCCGGCCCAACCGCTCTACGATGTGCTCAAGCTGCTGGGTAAGGAGACCCTGATCCCGGAGGCCGGTCAGAAGGTGGTTTTTGTCCTGGCGCCCATGCTGGGGTTTGCCGGGTCGCTGGTGCTGGCGACGCTCCTCTGGCGGGGCAACCTGCGGCCCGGGCAGCCGTTCCTGGGCGACGTGATCGGCGCGGTGTACCTGATGGCCATCCCCTCGCTGGCGTTGATCCTGGGGGGCAGCGCCAGCGCCAGTCCGCACGCCGCCATCGGCACCAGCCGCGAGATCAAGCTGGTCATCTCGTATGAGCTGGCCCTGGTGCTGGCCCTGATCGTCGCGCTGATCAAAGGCGTCGGGGCCGGGGCGACCCTGCCGCTGAGCCTCGGGGCGATGGCCGCGCAGACCCCGGTTTGGAGTGTGTCGGGCATGCTGGCCTTTCTCATCTCCGTGTTGTGTGTCCAGGCCAAGCTGGGCTTGGTGCCGTTCGATATCGCCGAGGCCGAAACGGAGATCGCCGGCGGCGTGCTGATCGAATACTCCGGGCCGTTGCTGGCCCTGTGGCAATTGATGCAGGCGGTGTGCCTGGTGGCGCTGCCGCTGTTCGTGGTGACGGTGTTCCTCGGCGGGTTCGGGCACACGGCCGCCGGCATGGCGGGCGGCGTCGGCAAGCTGGTGCTCGTGCTGGTGCTGCTGATCCTCATCAAAAACACCAACCCGCGGGTGCGGATCGACCAAGCGATGAAGTTCTTCTGGTTCCTGTGCGGCCCGGTGCTGCTCGCGGCGATCGCCCTGGCCATGATCGGCCGGGCGCGGGGCATCGGATGGCTTTGAGGTACACGCGATGAGCTGGAAACGGTGGTCCTTGAAGAGGTCGCCCTGGGTGTTTCACGTGAACACCGGCGCCTGCAACAACTGTGATATCGAGGTGGTCGACTGCCTGACGCCGAGGTTCGACGTGGAGCGCTTCGGGATCAAGCTGGTCGGTTCGCCCCGACACGCCGATGCGCTGCTGGTCACCGGCGGTGTGACGCGACAGGCGGCCCCGCGATTGATCCGGGCCTACCAGCAGGCGCCCAAGCCCTGCGTGGTCTTCGCGATCGGCGCCTGCGCGTGCGACCTGGGCATCTTTCATTCGGGATACCACATGGTCGGGCCGGTGGACAAGATCATCCGTGAGGTGGACCCCCACGCGATCATCGCCTACGTGCCGGGATGCCCGCCCAAGCCCGAAGCCATGATTTCCGGCGTGGTCCGGGCCTTGGCGGCCTTGTAGGAAGCGGACGATGAACGATCAGGAATTACGCGGCCACATCGAAACACTGAGCGACCGGCTCACCGGCTTGGAGCAGCCGCTGAGAACCCGTTACTACCTGACGTGCGAGGCGGAGCAGGTCTACGAGATCTGTCGCTTTCTGTTTGAAGACGTCCGGGCGCGGTTCGTCATCGCCACCGTGATCGACAACGACGACAACTACGAGATCGTGTACCACTTCGCCGTCGATGAGCGGGGCACGGTCATCAACGTGCAGGCGTTTCTGCGGGACCGGGACCACCCCACGGTGGCGTCGATCACGCCGTTCCTGCCCGGCGCCGAATGGATCGAGCGGGAGATGCACGACCTGATGGGCATTCATTTCGAGGGGCATCCGCGTCTCGAGCGGCTCATCCTGGCCGATGACTGGCCCGACGGCGTTTATCCGCTGCGTAAAGGGGGCGCCTCATGAAGGTCACCATGCAGAAACCCGTCCTGCCCGTCGGCCCCGTGCACCCCCTGCAGGAGGAGATGGAGTATTTCCAGCTCACCGTGGACGGCGAGATCGTCACCGACATCGACGTGCGGCTCTCCTACAACCACCGCGGGATCGAGCAGATCAGCGAGACCCTGCAATTCGACCAGGTGCCGTTCCTGGTGTCCCGCATCTGCGGCATTTGCTCGGCCTCGCACCCCCTGGCCTATGTCCAGGCCGTGGAGGAGCTGGCGCAGATCACCCCGCCCGAGCGGGCCCTGTACGTCCGGACGATCATCAATGAGCTGGAGCGGATCCACAGCCACATCCTGTGGGTGGGCCTGGCCGGGCATTTCATCGGCTATGAGACGGTTTTCATGTGGGCCTGGAAATACCGCGAGCCGGTCCTGGACCTCCTGGAGGCGATCACGGGAAACCGCAACAACTACGGCAACGTGAAGGTGGGCGGGTGCCGCGAGGATATCGATCCCGAACTGGTGCCGGAGATGCTCAAGGCCCTGGACCCCATCGCGCAGAAGATGGAGATGCTGACCAAGGCCGTGCTGGACGATCCGATCCTGCACGCGCGGCTCAAGGGCGTGGGCATACTGAGCAAGGCCGATGCCATTCGCTACGCCGTGACCGGTCCGACCGCGCGGGCCAGCGGCGTGCCCATCGACGTGCGCCGGGACGATCCCTACGCCATGTACGGCGACCTGGACTGGAACGTCATCACGCAGGAAGAGGGCGACGTCTTCGCCAAGGCGGTGGTGCGTCTGCTGGAAACGCTCGAGGCGGTCAAGATCGTGCGTCAGGCCCTCCAGCAGCTTCCCGGCGGCCCCGTGGCCGTGGAGGTCCGCGAGATTCCGCCGGGCCAGGGCGTCGGCCACGTCGAAGCGCCGCGGGGCGAGACGTTCCACTATGTCCGCAGCGACGGCGGCAACCGCCCCGTGCGGCACAAGGCCCGGGCGCCGAGCTACGTGAACGTGCCGTCGTTCAAGGCGTCGTGCATCGGCCAGAAGATGTCGGACGTGATGATCACGCTGGCGGCGGTCGACCCGTGCTACAGTTGCACGGAGCGGATCGCCGTCGTCGACGCCCGGCACGGCAAGGTGTTGTACACCTATGAGGACCTGCTGCGCCGCAGCCGTGAGGAAACCGAACGAATCCGCGAACGCTTCGTGTAACGGAGGCCGCCAAGGTGGATGTGATACTGCCGATTTGGGTGTTCGTGCCCGTGGTCGCGGGGTTTGGATTGCTTTTCGTGCCCGCTGCGCTGCGGCCTCTGCACAAGACGCTGGCCCTGGTGATTTCTCTGTTGGGTTGTATCGCCGCGCTGGCGCTGTACCGGGTGGGCTCGGCCACGTGGGAATGGGCCATCCCCGTGGAGCCATTCGCTCTGGACCTTCTGTTCGTGACGACGCCGCTGAACAGGTTTATTCTCCTGTTTGCCATGGGATTCGGCCTGGCGGTCGTGCTGTACTCTCTGCGGACAGCAGCGGCCGACGAATCGCCGGGTCTGTACTATGGATCCATCCTCATGACCCTGGGCGGTTCGGCGGGCATTCTACTCTCTAATCATCTGCTCTGGCTGCTTCTGTTCTGGGAAGTGGTTACCGCCTCATTCTACCTGCTGATCGTGAGTGGTGGAAAGGGCTGCCGATTCGCGGCGACCAAGAGCTTTGCCATGATTGGCGCGTCCGATGCGGCGTTCTTACTGGGTGTCGCCCTGGTATGGGCCCAGTCAGGCACCTTCGTCATGTCCCAGTTGCGTGTCGAAACGGACTCCGGCGTGGGTATCGCCGCATTTCTGCTGCTCATGACGGCGGCCATCACCAAGGCCGGAGCCCTTCCTTTGCATACCTGGCTCCCCACCTGCGGAGAAGACTGCCATGCTTCCGTCATGGCCATCCTGCCGGCGGCGGTGGACAAGCTGCTCGGCATATACCTGCTTGTCATCGCCGCGACGCAGCTCTTCGTGCTACGGCCCGGCCCCTTGAGTCTGATACTGGCGGTCATCGGCGCGGCCACGATCCTGGCCGCCGTGATGGTCGCCATGGTGCAGCATAACGTCAAGAAACTGCTCAGCTACCACGCGATAAGCCAGGTGGGGTATATGATTCTGGGCATCGCCACGCTCACGCCGGTCGGCATCGCCGGTGGCGTCTTTCACATGCTCAATCATGCGATTTACAAGTGCTGCCTGTTTCTGTGCGGCGGCGCCGTGGAAAAGCAAACCGGCACGGCCGAGCTCGATGAGCTGGGCGGCCTGGGCAACCGGATGCCGTGGACGTTTCTGGCGTGCATCATCGCGGCCCTGAGTATTTCGGGCATCCCGCCGCTGAACGGTTTCGTCTCCAAGTGGATGGTGTACCAGGGGGTGGTGGCGATGGGTCGCGATCAGACCGGCGCGGGGGCCGCGCTGTGGCCGGCGTGGCTGGCCGCCGCCATGTTCGGCAGCGCCCTGACGCTGGCCTCGTTCGTCAAGATCCTGCATGCACTGTTCCTGTCGCGGCGACCGTCACACCTGGACCACGTTCGTGAGGCCCCGGCGTCCATGCTCGCACCCATGCTGGTCCTGGCGGGCCTGTGCGTCCTGTTCGGCGTGGCCTATATGATGCCATTGGACCTCTTCATCGCCCCGGCGACGGGCCTGTCGACGGCCGCCGACAGCGGCGACTGGCTGGGTCTGTGGGATGCGCCGCTGGCTACCGCGTTTCTGCTGCTGGGCCTGGTCGTGGCCGGAGGTCTCCTGCTGGTGGCGATGCGGTCGCGCACCGTCCGCTCCGTGCCGACGTGGAGTTGCGGCGAGGTGCCGCCCAATGACCGGATGATCGTCCCCGGCACGCACTTCTACAAGACGGTCTCGTCCCTGCAGCCCCTGCGGTGCCTGTACCGCCTGCAGGAGAAAGGCTGGTTCGACGTGTACGCCTATGGCGGCACGGTGGGCCAGGCGATCAGCCGCTTCCTGCGGTGGATGCATTCGGGCGTGTTGAACACGTATCTGACGTGGGTGGTGGTGGGTCTGCTCGTCGTCCTGTACGTCCTGTGCGATATCTGGTGAGGGCAGCCATGGAGATCTTCTACGCGTTTATGATATTCATTGTGATCGCGGCGCTCATCGCCGTCGAAACCCGCCATCTGCTCAGCGCGGTCATCTGTATCGGGGCGGCGGGCTTCGGCGGAGCGATGATGTTTCTGTTCCTGCGGGCGCCCGATATCGCCATCACGCAGATCACGGTCGAGGTGCTCGCGTTGATCATCCTCATCCGGGCCACGATCAACCGCCACAAGACCTTCGTCTCCGGCGACCGTCCGTTCTTCGGCGTGGTGGTCTCGGTGGTCATGCTGCTGATCGTGTTCATGGTCGGGGCC
>DSDH01000197.1 GCA_011055475.1 Phycisphaerales bacterium
CTCGACGACGCGAAGAAGCACATCGTCGGCTGGGATGATGCGAACACCACCGTGCAATGGGATGCGGTCTTCGACCAGGTCGGCCAATATGAGGTGGTGGTCGTCCAGGCGGCCAGCGAACCGGCGGACGATCCCTATACTGTTTCGATTGGATCGGCGGTAGTCGAGGGCCGCGTGCGCGATACGAAGGGGCAGTACGAGGACGTGTCTATCGGGACGCTGCGCATCGACACCCCCGGCGTGTACACCGTGGTGCTGCGGGCGCTGGATAAGACCGGCGATGCGATCATGGATCTCGGCGGGATAAAGCTGACCAGACGCACGCAAGTGGGGTCGCGCGTGGTGCTCACCGGCTCTGATTTCAGCGCCTGGCGGGACGACATCGGCACCTGGATGATCGGCGGCGAGGCGACGCTTGATCCGGACGATCCCATGAAGCTGCGCTGTCTGCCGGGCAACGGGGTCTTCGTCAATGGGCCCGACGGCCGTACCGTGTACCTGTTCACCACCGCCGAATTCGGCGATTGCATCGCTCACATCGAATTCATGGTGCCCAAGGGCTCCAACTCCGGCGTGTACTTCCAGGGCCGCTACGAGATACAGATCTTCGACAGTTACGGCGTGGCCGCCCCGAAGCACTCGGATTGCGGCGGCGTCTATGAGCGTTGGAAAGACAACCAGGGTTATGAGGGCGTGCCGCCACGGGTCAACGCCTCGCGGCCGCCGGGCCAATGGCAGAGCTTCGACGTGGTATTCCGTGCGCCGCGGTTCGACGCTTCGGGCCGCAAGGTCGCCAACGCGCGATTCGTCAAGGTCGTCCACAACGGCAAGGTCGTGCACGAGGACGTCGAGGTGACCGGACCAACGCGGGCGGCCCAGTTCGAGGATGAAAAACCCACCGGGCCGCTGGTCTTACAGGGCGATCATGGGCCCGTGGCGTACCGGAATATCTGGGTCGCGCCGGTGGACTGAGCTCGCGGAGGCGAGTATCCCGGCACGGTGCGGGATGCGATAGACTATGCAGGCAAGACTGAAGGAGGTCATGATGCGAAGCAACGGATGGTGGACCGCGCTGGTTCTTGGATGCGTGGTGTGGATCGGCTCGGCGGGCTCAGGCGCCGAGCGGGTCGATCCGTTCATGGGGGATTGGCAGGGGACCTATGAGACGCTGGACGGCGACGTGAGCGACTTCGTCGCACAGGTCATCGCCCTGGGCGATTCGCGGTACCGCGTGAACAACCTGTATGCCTTTGACACGCGCGAGGCGCCGATCTGCGTCGTGGAGGGGGAATTGCGGGATGGCCGGGTGCGCCTGATCAGTGCGGATGGCTTCTGGCGGATTCAGGGCGTGCTGGAGGGCGACACGTTCAGCGGCACGTTCCGCGGCGAGGCCGACGGGCGATTCGAACTGCACCGCGTGGTACGGTTGAGCCCGACGCTGGGCGCCAGGCCGCCGCGCGGGGCGATTGTTCTGTTTGACGGCACCGGTTTTGAGGAGTGGCGGTCGGTCGGCTTCTTTGCCGGCCTGGTGGATCTGGCCCATGAGATCGGGGGGGATCACGCCGCGGCGTATCTCAAGACGCGGCTGTGGTCGATGATCGACCAGCCCGCCGTGCTGGAGATCGGCAGCGACGATGGGGTGAAAGTCTGGCTCAACGGCCAGGTCGTGCATGCGAACAACGCCGCCCGCGGCGTAACCCCCGGGCAGGACAAGGTGCCCGTGCAATTCAGGACCGGCTGGAATGATCTGCTGCTGAAGGTGACCAACGGCGCCGGCGGGTGGGGGGCGTGTGTCCGCGTCGCCGATGCACAGGGCCGACCGCTCAAGAACGTCCATGAGCAGGCGGCCGACGACGAGACCGCCGTGACACGCCAATCTTTCGTACAGAACAACGCGTTCCTGACCACGTGGTCGGTGGCCGGGCCGTACCGCGTCGAGGGCAAGGAGGGCTCGGACCTGCTGGATATCCCACTGGGCCCGGAGCTGAAGGACCCCCCGACGGATTGGAAGACGCTCAAGTTGCCGGACAGCACCGACGAGGTGCCCTGGCCGATCGTGGACGGTGCGATGCAGGTGGGCCGCGGCTCGATTGTGACGCGGCGCACGTTCTCAGACTTCCGGATGCACCTGGAGTTTCGCACACCGTTTATGCCCACCGCCCGCGGTCAGGGTCGGGCCAACAGTGGCGTGTACCTGCAGGGGCGTTACGAGGTGCAGGTGCTCGACAGCTACGGCCTGGAGGGGGCCGACAACGAATGCGGCGGCATCTATCAGGTGGCCCGGCCCGCCGTGAACATGTGTGCTCCGCCGCTGCAATGGCAGACGTATGACATCGATTTCCGCGCGCCGCGGTTCGACGACGAGGGTCGCAAAACGGCCCCGGCCATCTTGACCCTCCGGCATAATGGGGTTACAATACATAACTCGCAGCCCTTGCCCGGTCCCACGGGCGGGGCGCTGGACGGCAATGAACACGAGCCCGGCGGAATCATGCTCCAGGATCACGGCAACCCGGTGCAGTATCGCAACATCTGGATCATCCCCGCGCCTTCGGCGGCGCCGTAAGGAACACGTGGAGTGAGTGGAATATCCGACCGACCCTCCGGATCGGATTGGCGAGGTATAATACGCAGGGTGTTTTTGAAGGGTAGAGATTATGGAACGCACGAGTAGCGGAAAGCAGGTTTCACGACGGCAGTTTATGGGCGGCGCGGCGGCGGCCGCGGCCGCGTTCACCGTCGTGCCCCGACACGTTCTGGGTCAGGGCATGCAGGCGCCCAGCGACACGCTCAACATCGCCGGCATCGGCGTGGGGGGCATGGGCAACGGCAACATCAACGCCTGCAAGAGTGAGAACATCGTCGCGCTGTGCGACGTGGACTGGCGGTACGCGGCGCGCACGTTCGAACAGTTCCCCAAGGCCCGGCGGTGGAAAGACTTCCGCAAGATGCTCGATGAGCAAAAGGACATCGACGCGGTGGTGATCGCCACGCCGGATCATTTGCACGCCATCAACGCGTTGGAGGCGATGAAGCGGGGCAAGCACGTGTACGTGCAAAAGCCGCTGACGCGGACCGTGGGCGAGGCGCGGATTCTCACGCAGGCCGCCCGCAAGTACAAGGTTGCCACGCAGATGGGCAACCAGGGCCATTCGGGCGATGGCGTGCGGGACATCTGCGAGTGGATCTGGGCGGGTGTGATCGGCGAGGTGCGTGAGGTGCACGCCTGGACGAACCGGCCGGTCTGGCCGCAGGGCATCAAAGACCGTCCTCCGGCCCAGCCGGTGCCGGATACGCTGGATTGGGACCTGTACTGCGGGCCGAGCCCGCTGCGGCCCTATAACGAGGCCTATCACCCCTTCAAGTGGCGCGGCTGGTGGGATTTCGGCGCCGGCGCTCTGGGCGACATGGCCTGCCACGTGCTGGATCCGGTGATCTGGGCGCTGAAGCTGAAGTACCCCACGTCCGTGTGGGCCTGCGCGACCGAGGTCTACGAGGAGACGTTCCCGCACGCCTCGATCATCCGGTTCGAGTTCCCGGCCCGTGAGGGCATGCCTGCCGTGAAGGTCAATTGGTACGACGGCGGGATGAAGCCGCCGCGGCCGGATGAGTTGGACGATCGTCGCGACATCAACCAGGCCAGCAGCAACGTGCTGTTCATGGGCACCAAGGGCGTGCTGCGGTGCGGCGAGTACGGCGACAATCCGCAACTGATTCCGTATTCGCGGATGCGGGACTTCGTGAACAACAAGCCGCCGCAGACGCTCGAGCGGATCCGGACCAGCCACGAGGGCAACTGGATCGAGGCCTGCAAGGGCGGCAAGCCCGCCACGTCCAATTTCGACTATTCCGGCCCGTTCACCGAGATGGTCGTCATGGGCAACCTGGCCCTGAAGCGGCTCGGCAAGAAGCTGCTCTGGGACGGCGAGAACATGCGGTTCACCAACGACGATGAAGCGAACAAGTACGTCATGTGGCCCGCACGGAAGGGCTGGGAGCTGGAGCTGTAGAAATCTGAAAGCATCCTTCCGGATGATTCGTCTTGTGTAGGGACGGGACCGGGAGCGGTTTGCGTCGGGGCGCCCTCAGGGCGCCGCCGGCGCAATCGTTACCGGTTCGGCCGGGGGGTGCGACCGTGGCTAGATGTGGGAGAGCAGTGATGGCGAAGAAAATGCTATTTGTGGCGGTGGTGGTCGCCATGCTGGTGTCCGTCGCGCCGGCCCAGGAGCTGGGTCGAAGCCGGGGCGGGTTCCACCCTCCGCGGGACGCGTACCCCGGCTGGCAGCTTGGGACGCAGGCGTACACCTTCAACCGGTTCACTTTTTTTGAAGCGGTCGACAAGGCCGCCGAATTGGGCTTGAGCTGGATCGAGGCCTATCCCGGCCAGAAGATCAGTGCCGACATCGACGGCACGATGGGGCCGCAGATGACGGCCGAGCAACGCGAAGCGGTCAAGAAGAAGTTGGCGGCCAACGGCATCCGACTGGTCTGTTTTGGCGTGACGGGCCTGCCGAACGATGAGGCTCAATCGCGACAGGTCTTCGAGTTCTGCAAGGATATGGGAATTCGCAACATCGCGTCCGAGCCGGCGGAGGAGGCCTTCGACCTGATCGACCGGCTGGCCCAGGAGTATCAGATCTACGTGGCGATCCATAACCACCCAAAGCCGTCGCACTATTGGAATCCGGATACGGTGCTGAAGGTGTGTGAGGGGCGCAGCCAGTACATCGGGGCCTGCGCCGATACGGGGCACTGGACGCGCAGCGGGGTCGATCCGCTTGAGGCCGTCAAGAAGCTCAAAGATCGGATCATCTATTTCCATTTCAAGGACCTCAACGAATTCGGCAATCGGGGCGCCCACGACGTGCCTTGGGGCACGGGCAAGAGCAAGCCCCGCGAGATTCTTGAGTACCTTCACGAGGTCGGCTGGAGGGGCATGTTCTCGATCGAATACGAGCACAACTGGCTCAATTCCGTGCCGGAGATCCGTCAGTGCGTGCACTGGTTCGAAAAGGTCGCCGCCGAGCTCCGGCCCGGCGGCTGGAAGAAGCTGCTGGCCGAGGATCTGAGCAACGCCACGTCGAGCGGCAACTGGACGCTGGCCGATGACGTGCTGGGCCGGGTCGCCGGGGGCGGCGATCTGTGGACGAAGGACCGCTACGGCAACTTCATCCTGGACCTGGAGTTCAAGGTGGACAAGGGCAGCAACAGCGGCGTGTTCATCCGCACGGATAATCCGAAGGACAACGTTCAGACGGGTATCGAGGTGCAGATCTTCGATTCCGCCGGGGCCCAGCCCGGCCGCCACTCCTGCGGCGCGATCTACGATTGCCTGGCGCCCGCGACGAATCCGACGCTGCCGGCGGGGCAGTGGAACCACCTGACGATCTTCGCGTGGAACAACCGCCTGGCGGTTTCGATGAACGGCGAGCCCCTGATCCGTATGGACCTCGATGAGTGGACCGAGGCCGGGCAGAACCCGACGGCCGACGCCGCGCCTAATACGTGGCCCAAACCGGACGGCTCGAAGAACAAGTTCCGCACCGCCTATAAGGACCTGAAGCGTGAGGGGCATATCGGATTCCAGGACCATGGCAATCCGGTGTGGTATCGTAACGTGAAAATCCGAACACTGGAACGAAGAGATCGATAACGGGAGACGCAAAACGATGGATAAAGGACTCGACCGACGTAGTTTCATGCAGTCGACCGCGGCGATCGGCGCGGGGCTGTTTTTGTCGCCCGCGGCGTTCGGACAAGGGGCGGCGGCCGGGGCACGCAAGAAGGACGACATTAACGTCGCCCTGATCGGCGGCGGGGCCGAGGGCCAGGTGTTGATGAACGCCATTCTGAAGATGGGTCGCAACTCCGGCATCCGCTTCCGGGCGGTCTGTGACATCTGGGAAGCCGGAAACCTGCGTCGGGTCAGCCGCACCTTGAGCGCCTACAAGGCGTATGGGCACGCCGGCACGGGGTACGTGGACTACCAGGACCTGCTGGCCAGCGAGACCGACCTGGACGCGGTCATCGTCGCCACGCCCGACTTCTGGCACGCGCCGCACGCCATTGCCTCCATGAAGAAAGGCCTGCACGTCTATTGCGAGAAGGAAATGAGCAATGACCTGGCCAAGGCCAAGGAGATGGTGCAGGTCAGCCGTCAGACGGGCAAGCTCCTGCAGATCGGCCATCAGCGGCGCAGCAATCCGCGCTATCGTTTCTGCGAGGAGACGATCATGCGCGAGGCCGGTCTGCTGGGCCGGGTGACACACGCCTATGGCCAGTGGAACCGCAGCCGGGCGGCTTGTGAGGACTTGGGCTGGCCCGAGGGGACGGAGATTCCCCAGGCGGTGCTGGAGAAGTACGGCTACAAGGACATGAAGCAGTTCATGAACTGGCGATGGTACAAGGGGCTGGGCGGCGGTCCCATCGTGGACCTCGGCTCGCACCAGATCGACATCTTCAGTTGGTTCTTGGGCGAGGCTCTGCCCGCGTCGGTCATGGCCAGCGGCGGTACGGACTACTGGACCGACCACGAGTGGTACGACAACGTGATCACGATCTACGAGTTCCCGACGGCCAAGGGTCTGGTCCGGGCGACCTACCAGACGCTGACGACCAACAGCGCCAACGGGTATTATGAACAGTTCCAGGGCGATGAAGGGACGTTGCTCATCAGTGAGTCCGCCGCCCGCGGGGACGTGTACCGCGAAGGCTGGGTGCCCGAGGAGAAGTGGCAGCCGTGGGTGGATAAGGGGGTCCTTCTCAAGGTCGCGGCGGCGACCAAGCCGGCGGCCGCCGATACCTCCGCCGCCGCGGACGTGCGGGAGTCCGTCAGTCCGGCGCAGTACAAGATTCCGGTCACAATGAACGTGCCGTACCACCAGCCGCACCTGGTCAACTTCTTTGATGCGATCCGTGGAGCGGCGACGCTCAATTGTCCGGGCGAGGTGGGGTACCACACGGCCGTCATGGTCCTGCGGGTCAACGACGCCGTGGCCGCAGCGCGAAAGCTGGAGTTCAAGCCCGAAGATTTCGCCATATAAGATGGTTTGTCTTCTGGCCGGCGAGGCCCCTTGAGGGCTTCGCCGGCTTTTTCTCGGCCTTGCAGGGTGCGGGGTATCCGCGCTGCGGGTGTCGGTCGCCCACGATCCGGGGCCCGGTCGTTGAACAGGGAAAAGAAAGACTTTACAGCGGGGCATTTTTCAGTCTAATACGGAGCGACCGTACAAGCACGTACCGTTTCTGTCTTGATTGTTCGGGGAACTGACTTGAGAAGACACGGGTTTTTGAGAATGTGCCTGGGGCTGATAATCGGCGCGTGGGCCGCGGCCCCCGGTCGAGCGGCGACGGGCGACCAGGGTTTGGGGGACGGCGACGACGGCAACCGCTCCACCCCGGTGCACGTGATCACCTTGTTCGACGACTTGGGGCGGGAGATCGACCCGGCGGCTGAAAATCCCCGGCCGGTCTCAATGCGCCATACGTGCGGACAGTGTCACAATTACGATACCATCGCCGGAGGCTGGCACTTCAATTCGTGCAAGGCCGATCCGGCCCATCCTGACGACCGGCCCGGCGAGCCGTGGGTCCTGAGCGATGCCGGAACGCGGACGCAGATTCCGGTGTCCAACCGGGGCTGGCGGGGGGCCTATCGGCCGGCCGAGTTGCGGCTCAGTGCGTGGCAATGGGTCAAGGCGTTTGGGACGCACTATCCGGGCGGCAACTACGGCGAGATCAAGGTAGACCCCGACGATGAGACCGCCGATCCTGAGGCGATTATCCGCCAGCCGATTTCCGGCCTGTACGAGGTGAACTGCCTGGTGTGCCACAACGCGGATCGACGGCAGGACCAGGGCACCGACGCGGGGGCGTCCATGCAGGTGGCCCGCCAGAATTACCGCTGGGTGGCCACCGTCGGCGCCGGTTTGGGGCGGGTGAGTGGAACCGCGCTGGCGATTGATGAGTTCTCGCTGCCACCGGATCCGGATCAGATCACCCGCGTGATTGTTTCGCAGATCACGACGACCTATGACAAGACGCGGTTTGACAGCGTCAACAAGGTCTTCCTGGATATCGTTCGCAGCCCCCCGGATGACCGCTGCTACTTCTGCCATTCGACCCAGCTGATCATGAAGGGCGCCGCGACAGCCCCGGAGGGCGGGGCGACGTCGACTGGCCACGGTGCGGGCGAGTTGACCGAGGCGATGGCGTGGACCCATGACCAGGATGTGCACCTGGCGTCGGGCCTGACCTGTACGGACTGCCATCGCAACGGGGACGATCATATGATCACCCGGGGCCACGAGGAGCAGTCGCACGGCGGGCTGGGGCACGTCTCCACGCTGTCGTGTCGCGGATGCCACTTGGGCGACGAGACCGCCGATGCCGCCGCGGCCCAAAAAGGCGGTCGGCTGGGCGCCCCGCGGCCCCGGCATGCGGGCATCCCCACAATTCACTTCGAGGAGCTGGCGTGCACGGCGTGCCACAGCGGCCCGTGGCCCCAGAGCGAGCTCGAACAGGTCCGCACGGCCCGTGTTCATAAGCTCGGTTTGCATGGAAAACACGCCGCCAATCTGCATTTGCCGCACGTGCTGACACCCGTATTCACCCGCCAGGCCGACGGCAAAATCGCCCCGCACAAGATGTTCTGGCCGGCGTTCTGGGGCACGATGGTTGGCGACGAGGTCAAGCCCATGCTGCCGCAGGAGGTGGCTCTGATCGCCGCCGAGCCGCTGGGTCTGAATCTGCAGACAACCGAGCGGATCAACGACTGGGAGCCGCTGGACGAGGAGACCATCGCGCAGGTGCTTGGGGCGATCGCCGCGGACGTGCCCCTGCCGGAAGATGAACAGGCGGCCAAGCCCGAGGCGGTGTACATCGCCGGCGGCAAGTTGTACCGGTTGGATGGTGAGACCCTGGTCTCGCAGGATCATCCGGCGGCGGCTCCCTATGCCTGGCCGATCGCGCACAACGTGCGACCTGCGACGCAGTCGTTGGGCATGGACGGCGAGTGTGCCGACTGCCACGACAACACGTCGCCGTTCTTCTTCGCCTCGGTACCGCTGGACACGCCCGTGGCGCAGAAGACCCAGGACGGCTGGACCCAGACGCTTGAGGCACGGTCGATGGTGACTTTCCAGGAGGGGGTCAGACCGACGTATATCCGTTGGTTTAACTGGTCGTTCGTGTTCCGGCCGATGATGAAGATCACGGTCTTGGCCTGTTGCGGCCTGATTGCGGCGGTGCTGGTGCTGTATGGGTTGCAGGCGCTGCGGTGCGTCGCCGGGGCCGTATCCGATGAGAACGAATCCTGCTAGGGTGGGACGGATGATGTTTGCGACGATTTCCGCGTGGGTGATTGTCATCACGGTGGCCGTTGTCGTGGTGCACTGGTTTGCCTGTCCGGTGGCTGAAAAACGCGATTTGAGTGTCGGCGGGCTCGTGCGATGCAAGGTGCACGTGC
>DSDH01000728.1 GCA_011055475.1 Phycisphaerales bacterium
CCAGGACTTTGACCAGAACCGCCGGAACGTGGTCACCCGCTGCATCGAGCAGGGGATCAACTACATCGACGCCTGCTCGTATCACGAGGTGATGGCCTACAGCAAGGCGCTGAAGGGTCGGCGCGAGGCGATGTACCTGGCGGCGTCGTACTACGAGCATGAGCCTCGCAACCCGGACTATCGCACGGCGCCCAAGCTGATGGAGTCGCTGGACACGGTCCTGCGCGACGCCGGGTTGGAGTACACGGACCTGTGGCGGATCACGTGTTTCGAGCCGGGCGGCGAGCACACGTTCAACACATCGGTGGAGATCGTCAAGGCCCTGACCCAAGCCAAGAAGCAGGGCAAGGCCCGGCACATCGGCATCAGCTCACATGACCGGCCCTGGCTGAAGATGATGATCGAACAGTTCCCCGAGATCGAGGTGGTGCTGTTCCCGTACACGTCGATGAGCAAGAAGGCGCCGCAGGACAGTCTCTTTGACGCGGTGATCGAGCAGGATGTGGGCGTGTTCGGGATCAAGCCGTTCGCCAGCAACAGCCTGTTCCTGGGCGACAGCTCGCCGAGCAGCCCGCAGGCCGCCGAGGACGACCGGCGGGCCCGGCTGGCGATTCGGTACATCCTGTGCAACCCGGCGATCACGGCGCCGATTCCGGGCCTGATCAGCCAGCACCAGGTGGACAACATGGCCCTGGCGGTGAAGGAGCGCCGCGAGCTGGACGTTCAGGAAAAGGCCGAGTTGGAGGTCTACAGCCAACAGGCCTGGGCGAACCTGCCCCCGCACTACCAGTGGCTCAAGGACTGGCAGTACGTCTAATCCGGCCTGGACCGACAACGGGACCGACAAGCGAGGAGCAGCGGATGGGTAAGGATGCGGCGTCGTGGGCCGGCCGGGTGCGGTTGGCCGCTCTGATCGGGGGATGCGTGGCGGTGGTGCTCGCGGCGGTGTCGTGCGGCCCGAAGGATGAGCCGGCCGCCTTGGTGGCCGGGGCGGAGGAGCCGTTGCTGCTGTTGGACGATGAGCCGGTCGCGTTGGCCATGGCGGACGGGACGGACAACAGCCGCTGCTTTGTATGCCATATCAACTACGCCCAGGAGACGCTCAGTCGACGGCACGCGAAGGCGGGCATCGGCTGCGAGACGTGCCACGGCGCCTCGGATGCCCATTGCTCGGATGAGAACAACATCACGCCGCCGGAAATCATGTTTCCACGGGAACAAATCGTCGCCGCCTGTCTGGAGTGCCACGAGCAGGCGGCGATGGCGCAGATCGAAGCGCACAAGGCGGTTTTCCATCCGGGTGGCGCCGAGGCGAAGGTCTGCACCGACTGTCACGGCAAGGACCATCGACTGGCCCACCGAACGCGCCGTTGGGACCGGCGCACGGGCGAATTGATCGAGGACGACAGCGTTCGCATGAGCCTGCCGCAGAGCCTGCCGGAGCCGTGATGTGCGCCCCGGGGGTTTAGAGGATTAGCGTGGAGTCGCCCGGCGGCCGAAGGGGTAAATCCAGGTAAAACGTCGCCCCGCAGCCGGGCTCGCTGTCGACGGAGACGGCGCCGGCCAGCAGCGCGCTCAGCTCGTGGCAGATCGCCAGGCCCAGCCCCGTGCCGTTGCCCTGCCGCGTGATCGAACCATCGACCTGCCGGAACTTCTCGAAGATGGCCTCGTGGTGCTCCTTGGCGATGCCGGGTCCGGTGTCGGTGACGGCCATCCGCACCGTGTGCTCGTTCAGCAGCCGCGCCGAGACGTGAATCCGCCCCCCGGCCGGCGTGAACTTGATCGCGTTGCTCAGATAGTTGTACAGGACCTGGCGGACCTTGCCGGGATCGGTGTAGACGACGGGCACATTGTCGTCTACAGCCAAGGTCAAGGCCAGGCGTTTTTCGTCGGCCATCGGGGTGAAGAAATCCACCAGGGCCTGGCACAGGTGCCCGATACTGGTTTTCTCGACGTGCAATTCCATCCGGCCGGCCTCGGCCTTGGCCAGGTCGAGCAGGTCGTTGATGAGGTTCAGCAGGGATCGACCGCTGGCGATGATGTTCTGGGCGTAGCGGCGCGATTTTTCCACGTCGGCGCCGGGTTTTTCGTAGAGCAACTGGGCGAAGCCGAGAATCGCATTAAGCGGCGTGCGGACCTCGTGCGTCATGTTCGCCAGGAACTCGCTCTTGAGCTTGTTGGCCTCGAACAGCTCGATGTTGCGGTCGGACAGCTCGGTGATCTTGGCGTCAAGCTGCCGGTTGGCCACGGCCAACTGGTTGCGCGAGTCCTGCAAGACGTCGAGCATGTGGTTGAACGCATTGGCCAGCTTTTCGTATTCGTCGCCGCTCTTGATGGAGCTGCGGGCGTCCAGGTTGCCCTCGGCGATGTTGTTGGCCAGGGCGCGAAGCTGGCGGATGGGGCGCAGGATGACCCGCTGGGCGATGGCGTAGAACGCCACCATGGCCGCCGTGCCGGCCAGGAGACCGGCGACGATGGTGGTGACCCGATTGATGAGGATCGTCTTGGCGTACTCTCGAACGGGGCTGCGGATCAGGAGCAGTCCCAGCCGCTGATTCTTGTGAAACGGCGTGGCCGGGCGATCCGGGCCGTGGCAGGTCAGGCAGGCATCGGTGGCCCGCACGATCCGCACATAGGTATTCTGGTGGGGCGTCGCGGAGGTGTCGATCCAGCCGTACTCGTAACCGTCCGGGTCCTCCAGCAAACGCTGCGTTTGCGTTCGCTCCGATTCGGTCCAGTCGGCCGGAACCTGCGGCGATTCGGAATCCAGCCGCGCCCACAGGATCGTCAGGTCGTTGGGATCGCGCACCGCGCCGTTCTCGCTGAGGACGGGCAGCTCCTGCCGCACGCGCCGCGGCACGCGGAAGTGCTGTTCATACACGCGGTCGGCCACGGCACGCCCGGCGTCCAGGGCCGTCTTCTCGGTCAGCTTGTTCATCCACAGGTACGGGATCAGCAGGGCCACGATCAGGCTCAGGATGACCGCGGCGCCGAACTGCAGACGGCATTTCTCGGCCAGGCTCAACGGCTTGAGATGCAGCCGACGCAGCAGCCTGTCCATCTTGACGCGGAAACGACGCCGCATCAGTCGGAGCTCCCCGCGAAACGGTCTGGATCGTGGCGGTCTGATCGGCTCAGCCTGCGGTTTCGGGCGCGTGCGAGTGCTTCTGCACGCGCAGGTTCAATTCATCCAGTTGGGCCTGGTCCACCGGCCCGGGCGCATCGGTCAGGAGGCACTGGCCGCGTTGCGTCTTGGGAAACGCGATCACGTCGCGGATGTTGTCGGTGCCGGTCAGCAACATGACCAGGCGATCCAGCCCGAAGGCAATCCCACCGTGGGGCGGCGCGCCGTACTCCAGGGCCTTGAGGAAGAACCCAAAGCGCTCCTCGGCCTGCTCGGCGGTGATGTTCAGCAGTGCAAACACCCGGGCCTGCAAGCACGGGTCGTGGATACGGATGCTGCCGCCGCCGATCTCGGCGCCGTTGAGCACCAGGTCGTAGGCCTGCGAGCGAATCGCCGCCGGCTCACTGTCCAGCTTGGGCACGTCCTCCGGCACCGGCGCGGTGAAGGGATGGTGCAGCGAGTCGTAGCGCCGCTGCTCGGCGTTCCACTCGAACAGCGGGAAATCCACGATCCAGACGAACTCGTACCGCCCGGCTTCGATCAGCCCCAGCTCGTGCCCCAGACGCACCCGCAGCGGCGCCAGGGCCTTGTTCACCGCGGCCGGTTCATCGGCCACGAACAGCAAGAGATCGCCGGGCGAGGCCGTGAAACGTTGGATCAGCTCGGCCTGCTGTTCGGGGCTGAAGAACTTGACGATACTGCTGCGCAGGACGGGGCCGCCGCCATCGTCCGTCTCGACCTTCATCCAGGCCAGCCCGCGGGCCCCATAGCCGCCGACGAACTCGGTCAGGCCTTTTTCGATCTCGCTGCGGGAATAGCGTCCCCCACCAGGCGCGCAGAGTCCCTTGACGATCCCACCCGAGGCCACGGTGCTGTTGAACACCTTGAACTGACACGCCTGGGCCAGGTCGGTAATATCCCGCAACCGCATGTCAAACCGCAGGTCGGGCCGGTCGATCCCGTACTCATCCACCGCCTGGGCGTAGCTCATGCGGCGGATCGGCAGCGTCACCTCCACGCCGACGACCTCGCGAAAGACCCGCGCGATCATCTGCTCGTTGATCCGCATGACGTCGTCGGCGTCGACGAAGCTCATCTCCACGTCGATCTGGGTGAACTCGGCCTGGCGGTCCGCCCGCGGGTCCTCATCGCGAAAACACCGCACGATCTGAAAGTACTTGTCCGTGCCGGAGACCATGAGGATCTGCTTGAACAACTGCGGCGATTGCGGCAGGGCGTAAAACGCCCCCTTGTACAATCGGCTGGGCACGAGGTAATCGCGGGCCCCCTCGGGCGTGCTCTTGCCGAGCATGGGCGTCTCGATCTCCCAGAACCCGTGCTCATCGTAAAAGTCGCGCACCACCTTGGCCGTCCGGTGCCGCACCCGCAACCGCTGCTGCATCGAGGGCCGCCGCAGGTCCAGGTAACGATGCGTCAGCCGTAGCTCCTCGTTGACCTTGTCGGCCTCTTCCGGGTCGAACACGGGCGTCTTGGACCGGTTGAGAATCTCCAGCCGGTCAATGACCACCTCGATCTGTCCGGTGGCCAGCTTGGGGTTCTCCAGTCCCTCGCCCCGCGGACGCACCATGCCGCTGGCCGCGAGGACCCACTCGCAACGCAACTCGCGACTGATCCGGTGCACCTCCTTCTGCGTCTGCGGGTCGAAGACGATCTGCGTGATCCCCTCGCGATCCCGCAGGTCGATAAAGACCAGGTTGCCGTGGTCGCGGTAGCTGCGGACCCAGCCGGCGACGACGACCTGTTTGCCCACGTCGGTCAGGCGAAGCTCGCCGCAATGGTGCGTACGTTTGAGCATACTTGGGCCTCTAAGAGTGCCAGGTTACGATTTTCGGGTAGACTAAGGGCCCTACTCTAGACGAAAGCCCCACCGGCGTCAATGCCTGACCAGACGGAGAGCATCGGCGACGATGGATTTCGTGCCATCGCAAGAGTGGGCCGAACATCGCCCGTTGGGCGGCGGCCTTGTCGTCGAAACACCCTTTCGGGTCCATAGCCCGGCGACGCGTCGGGAATCGGTCCACGGCCGGCAGGGGCCCCGGTAATATGACCCACCCTGGAGTCTACGATATCCCATTCGCCTTCCGGAAACGTCGGCGGCCGGGTATATTGATGGGACTGGAAGCCTCATGTGAATCCGAAACCGCCGTTTGGAGGGTCACGCCATGTCTCGTCGTCTCGTGCTCGTGTTTGCCGCATTGGTGTTCGGATGGGTTGGCCGGGTGGATGCCCATCGGCCGATCTTCAGCGATCAGCCCGGTACGGACCCGCAGACGGCCGTACCGGTCTCGGACCCCGATGTCTCACAGGTCATCTATCGCGAACTGACTGACGCGGGCCCGCAATTGTGGCTGACGCTGACCGTCGCGGGCCCGCAGGAGCTGTATGTTCAGCTCGGGCTGCCGGCCCTGGAGCGGTTTCGTTCTTTTCGCCCGCAGGTTCTGGTCGTCGGCCCGGGCCTGCCCGATATCGCCGCCCCGGTCACGCTGCCCGAGGGCACCGGGGCCGTCGTGTTCTCCACGCAGGACGTGGCCGAGCCCCGGTTCTTCCACGAGCCCTTCACACGGACCGACTCATGGATCCTGGGCAGTTGGACGGTGTCCTTGCCGCAGGCCGGACGCTACTACGTCGTGGCCTGTGATCCATCCGGCCAACGGGGCAAACTGTGGCTGGCCGTGGGACGCAAGGAGCGGTTCTCCGTGACCGACTGGCTGTCGATGGGCGAATGGACGCGGCGGATCCGCGCCTTTCACGAAACCGACCAACCCGCCTCGCCAAGCCGATCCCAAGACATCCCTGCGTCCGACCGCTCTGCCCCCCAGGAACGCCGCCCGCGCCAGCCCCGCGAGGGGACCGAATGGTGCAACGTGTGGATTCCGCACGCGAACAACGAAGACCTTCCGCGGGTGCTGCTGGTGGGCGATTCGATCACGCAGCAGTACTACGGACACGTGGCCGCGGCCCTTGAAGGCAAGGCCCACTGCGCCTACCTGACCACCTCGTGGAGCGTGTGCAACCCGGCGTTCCGCACGCAACTGGAGGTTATCCTGTCGCAGTACGACTTCGCCGCGATCCACTTCAACAACGGCCTACACGGCTTCGGGTACACCGAGCCGCAATATGAACAGGCCCTGAAAGAAACCCTGACGTGGCTGGCCGGCCACTGCCCGCCGGGTCGGCTGATCGTCGCCAACAGCACGCCCATCCGACCCGGCCCCGAGCGTGCCGCGACCAACGACCGCATCAGGCGGCGAAATGAGATCGTTGCCGCCCTGGCCGCCGCGATGGATCTGTTGCTCAACGACCTCCATACGCCGATGACCGGGCAGGGCGAATCCTACAGCGACGATTACCACTTCGTCGACGCCGCCCGCCGGATCCAGGCCGCCCAAGTCGTTCAGCACATAACAGAGACCCTGGCGCCGTAGCATTGGCCCCCGCCTTTGGCCGGAGCGGGCGGCAGGGAGCGGGGAAATGGGCTCACAGGCCGCGAAATACCGACCGGTTCAGGCATGCCGTGCAAATCGTGCGGCCCCGGCTGCAGCGGATTGGCTGCGAACCGGGGCCTGAGTCGGGCACTTGTCCGTTGTCTATTTCGAGCCCTCGCCGGCAAAGAGCCTCGGCGCGAATTCGATCAGGTAGTCGCGCCAGTTGAGCCAGGTATGCCCGCCATCCGTCTCCTGGTACACCACGTCGAGGCCATGCTTCTTGAGCATCTCCACCGTGGCCCGCGAGGTGCCCACGAGGAAGTCATCCTTGCCCGTGCCGAACCACACCAACCGAAGCCCCTTCTTCAGTTCCGCGTTGTCCAGGACCGCGGCGTGCTGCGTCTCCCACGAAGCGTCCCCCTCGCCGCCCGGGCCGCCCACGATGCCGAAGATGCCCGAGCTGAACACGCCGATGTACGCGAACTTCTCCAGGTTCGAGAACGCGATGTTCAGCGTCTGGGCCCCGCCCATGGACAGCCCCGCGATGGCCCGGTCGCCCCGGCCCGTGCGGACGCGATAGTGGCCCTCGACGTACGGCATGATGTCGCCCACGAAGTCCTGCCCAAACTCGTCGACGGCCCGTCGCAGCCCATCCCCACCACGGCCGAACGAGAACGACCGGGTGTGACCGGCCGGCATGACCACGATCATCGGCTGGGCCTTGCCGGCGGCGATCAGGTTGTCCAGAATGAACCCGGCCCGGCCCACCGTGCTCCACGAATCATCGCAGTCCATCGCCCCGTGCAGCAGGTAGAACACCGGGTAGCGCCGAGTGCCGGACTCGTACCCCGGCGGCGTGTACACGTGCATGCGGCGGAACATCTTGAGCGACTTGGAATAGTACGTCACCTCGGCCACGGCGCCGTGCGGGACGTCCCGGGTGTCCATCAGGTTATGGCCGACGACGACCACCAGGCTCCAGACGTGGCTGTTCGATTCACTCGTCATCGGATTGCGCGGGTCCACGACGGGCACGCCGTCCACGTCGAAACGATACCGGTAGGCCCCTGCCGGAACCGGACCGACCGTCGCCTCCCACACGTCCTGGTCGCCCTTGACCAAGTCCACCCCACGGCCGGTGCCGGGGATGTCGCCGGCATTGAGACGGACCGCCTCGGCCTTCGGCGCCAAGAGGCGAAACGTGATCCGCCCGTCGGAGGCGACCTCGGGCGAGACCACCTGCGGCCCGCCGAAACCGCCGGGCTGAGCCGGCGCGGGCGCCGTCCACGTCGTCAGGGCCAGAGCCGCCACGGCCATGGTCCACAGGGTCCTTGTGTGCCTGTTCATGAGCCTTCTCCTTATTCAAACACGTTGGGGGGTGTGTTTCGCGGACGGCCTGCCACCGCGCCGATCCTCCAGCATCGCGTGCGATATGCGATCCAGATACTGGAGAAGCGTCTGTATCTGATCCGGCTGAAACGGGGACGCCAGGATCTCTTGCAGGGGTTTGATCTGACCGCACAGGCGCTCATACATCCGCCGGCCTTTGGGCGTGAGCGTCACGCGAAGGGCCCGGCCATCGTCAGGGTGTCGGCGGCGATGCACCAGCCCGCGACGCTCCAGCAGAACGAGCATGGCCCGGACGGTGTTGGGATCGCTGGAGGCCTCGTGGGCCAGATCTCGTTGCGTGACGCCATCCCGCTCGATCAGCAGCGCCAGCAGCACGAATTGATCGGCCGTCATGCCCTGCGGGGCCAGCCAGGCGTTGGTCTGCCGGTGCATCCGCAGATACGCCGCCCGCAGCGCCATCGCGATGTCGTGACCGCCGGCCATCGAGCCCTCCACGGCGAAATAATACGTATACGTATTACCCGCCCCCCAGTGTACCCTTCGGGCGCCCCCTGTCAAGCCTGAATTCGGCCCGGTGTGGCCCATTATCCCGTGCTCATGCATTGAGTGCGACCGAACCGACAGGCTGCGTTGAGCCCGTGGGCCGAATCGGATATACTGGTAACCCGCTCGGCGTTTGAGCCGGGCAAGAGATGCGGTCTGTATATGGAGGCGCGGCGATGGATTCGGGTCAACGAGGGCTTTTCTGGAATGTACTCCTCGCGGCGGCCTTGCTTTGCGGTCCGGCCACAATGCCCCTGTCGCTCGGCGCCGGGGCCACTGAATCGGTCGCCATCCTGTACGTGGCCGTCGACGGCGACGACAACTGGACAGGTGGTTTACAGCAACCGAACGCCGCGCGGACGGACGGGCCGCTGGCCACGCTGACCGGGGCGCGAGACCGCCTGCGGACGATGCAGGCCGCCGAGGCCATCGTCTACGTTCGTGGCGGGGACTACTTCCTGACCGAACCGCTGGCGCTGACCGCCCAAGACAACCTCAAGACGACGCAGGGCCAGGCGGGCTCGATCCTCTATCGGCCGTGGAGACAGGAGAAGGTCCGCCTGATCGCCGGGCGCGAGGTGACGGGGTTTGCCCCCGTCAAGGACGCCCCCATCCGCACGCGACTGGCGCCCGCGGCCTGGGGTGGGCCAAGGATCACATCGTCCCCGGCGGCGGCTGGCGAATGTATGACAAACTCAAGGCCGTCAGCCACGACCGCCCCCTCTACAGCACGCGGTACCCGAAGCTGGCGGCGATCCTGGACGAGGCCCCGGCCGAGCCGCGAGGCAACGCCGTCCGTCGCAATATCGCCGTCCGCACCCCCCTGCTGCACACGCCCGATGGACAACGCGAGCAGGTGGATTTCGCCGACAACTGGACCACCGACACGCTCGATTTCGTGGATGAACAGCACTTGAACCTGCGCTTCAAGGACCCGCAACAGGTCCGCCGACACGTGCCGGATTTTGAGCCGATCCCGTTCGACAAGATCGGCC
>DSDH01000519.1 GCA_011055475.1 Phycisphaerales bacterium
CCACGCGTCCCAGTCGAGCGTCGGCGGGACGGGGTCGGCCCCGGCGGGCCGGCCGCCGGTCGCGAAGGGTCCGCCGTCCTTCCACGAGTGCCACTCTTTGATCGGTCCGAGCAGGCCGTCCTGGATGATCCGCACGGCCATGCGGTAGGCGATGTCGCTGTGGATCTGAATGCCCATCTGCGTGACGACGCCCGCGCGGCGGGCGGCCTGGGCCAGTCGCCGGGCCTCAAGCACCGTATGCGTGAGCGGCTTTTGGCAGTAGACGTGCTTGCCCCGGCGGATCGCACTCATGGCGATGGGGGCGTGCATGTGATCGGGCGTGCTGACGTTGACCGAGTCGATGCGGTCGGCCTCCTTCTCGATCAGCTCGCGCCAGTCACGGTAGAGCCGCACATCGGCCTGGCCGTACTCCTCGGCGAGCCGCTTGGCCGCGGCCTTGAGGTTGTTCTCGTCCACGTCGCAGATGGCCACGATGCGGACCTTTCCCCCGCGGACGATGGAGACCAGGTCGCTGCCGCCCATGCCGCCCACGCCGATACAGGCGTGGTTGAGCTTGTCGGCCGCGCCCCAGACACGACGGGGCAGGATCATCGGCGCCGCGGCCGAGGCGGCAGCGGCGGTGAGGAACGAACGACGCGTCAATCGGCTTTTCATGCTCGGCTCCCACAAAAAAGGTATCTTTCAACCCTCCATTGTAGCACCGACCGGCCCCCCGCCGCAACCCGGCATTTCCGCCGGCCTATCATATGACATTGTGAGCGGTTGTCGCTTGACAGGGGAATCGCCGACGGGTACAGCGATGGTTGTCCCAACGAGGGCAACCGGTTCGCAGCAGATTAGGGAGGCATTCAACCCAGCTCCGTGAGAGGTTTTCCATGCGCGGATCCGGCGTGCGCGAATGGCGCGCACAAGGGGCCGGGCGGGAAAGAACATCAACTCACACGTGTAGGAGGAGTCTCATGAAACACCGAACGAAGCTTGTGGTACTGGGTGTCGTCCTGTGCGGCACGGTGGCGCTGGGCTGGCATCGGCCCGGCAGCGGAGAGCGGGGGGCCCTGGTGAAGGTCGTCACCACCTGGAACTCCTCCTGCTCGGGCAACAACGTCGAATCGTGGGATAACATGGTCCGGGGGTGGTACAACGAGATCACCAATCCCCTGCCGACGCCTTGGGGCCACTGGGACCGGGCCTGGTGGAAGGACGGCTTCTACCACAACGGCAACATCGTGGACAGCGATTTCGTCGATCCCTCGCTGGCCGGTTGGGGCCGGGACTACCTGGACGACACCGGCATCGACGAACCCGATGCCCTGATGGTGGCCCTGCATGGCGGCGTCAGCAGCGACGGGCGCTGGTACGGCCTGGTGCGGGTCGATGAGGCCGGCACGGGCAACTGCGCCGCCTGGCAGGGACACATGGAACTGGATTACGATCTCGAGTTCCTGCACCTGTCGTCGTGCAACAGCATGAACCGGCCCGTGTGGTGGGGCAACGGCTGGTCCACGTCGTTCAAGCGGGTGCGGCAGATCGACGGGTTCCACGGGTGGATGTGGATTTCGACGTCGTTCACGGGGCGCTACCGGGACTTCGCCGACGACGCGTTCGACTCCTGCGGCATCGCCATGGCCTGGATCGACAACTTGTATATCAACAACGTGTCCGGCTCGGAGGATGAATGTCCCTGCGCCCGTGGCGTGGGCAACAACAGCGCGGACTTGTGGAATCGGATGTTCCACGAGCAGTACGATTGGCAGGCCGATACCGATCCGACGCCCAACGCGCACGGCATCATCTACATCCGCAACTGCGACCCGGCGGGGGAAAATCCGCTGCCGCCGGCCGAGCCCGAAGAAGACGCCGGGCCTCCCATCATGATTCCACCTCCCCAGGACCCCTGGGATCTTCGCACCTACCGAGAGGCCCTGGACAAAGTGCTGCCCAACGTGATCCCCCCGGAGATCATCAAGGTTCCCGATGGACCCGCTTGGCTGGCCGAGATGAGCGTGCCCAAGGTCTCCGGCGCCGCCGACGACCAGGAGCGGCTCACGGAAGTGTTCCAGGAAGAGGGTTTGACCTTCGCCACGAACAAGGATGAGACCAAGGTCGTCAAGATGGATATGAACCGCGGACGGCTGCGCTATTTGAACGCGGATCGCACGTTCGACTACAAGCAGTCGCCGCGCCAGGCGGTGAATCCGAGAGAGGCCGAGCGATTGGCACTGACGGCGCTGGCCGACCTGGGCGTGCCGGGCGAGGAGTGGGGCGATCCCCACGTGGCGACGGTGGGCGGCGAAAATCAGGACAGCAATGGCAAGAACCATGAAGTGTTCGACGTCGAGCAACTCGTCACGCTGCCCCGGATGGTCCATGGTTTTCCCGTGCTTGATTCATTCGCCCGGGTAGCGGTCTCCAATGAGGGCGTCGTGCCGCGGATGATGGTCTCCGACTGGCCCCAGTTCAGACTCAAGTGGCACGGCGACCTCGGCCTGCGCACCCGCACCGATATTCTGAACCGCCTGGCCGCACAGTTGATGCAGGCCTACAGCGGGGCCCCCGTTCAGCCGCGCAGCGCGCAACTGGGATACGGTCGCGTCGGCCCGGACTACGTGCCGATGATGCGGGTGGCGATCCTGGACGAGTACGCCGGGCGGATTTTCGACGAGCCGGCGGTCCAGGGCCTGGAGGATGACCAGGACCTGGATGGTATTCCCGACAGCCAGGACAACTGCCCCGCGCGGCCCAACCCCGATCAGCGGGACATCGACAAGGACGGCGTCGGCGACGCGTGTGACAACTGCCTGGAGGTGTACAACCCCGATCAGGGCGATGAAGATGCCGACGGCTTGGGCGACGCCTGCGATAATAACCAGGATGACGACGTGGATGAGCCGGCCTGCGGCGACGCGGCACACCCCTCGCCGCCCGGCGACAACAACTTCGATTGCCGCGTGGACCTGGAAGACCTGGCCATCACCGCGGCCCACTGGCTGGCGGACTGCATGGTGAACCCGCTGGATCCGGGTTGTGCGGGCGCACCCTAAACTCGACGGACGCCACTTCAAACGCGGATGGCCGAAACGGGCGCCGTCCCTGTGGGGGCGGCGCCCTTCCTGCGCCGGACCGTCGGGCGGTTCAGTGAACTCGGGCTTTTCGTCCCCCATGTCCAAGACACGGGGGGGCGGCGTGTGCCAAAAAGTTGTGCGCTCTCGGCCTTGACAGGGGCGTCGGCGGCGCCGTATACTATATGGAGATAAAGGGCGTGATGAAGTTCGCCAAGAAAGGGAGCGGAGGTGCAGAGCACGTCGGTGTCCATCCTGGTTGTCCATACATGATCCGGCCGTCTTGATTTGCACGGTGCCGCTGTTGTCATCGGGTGTGGTGTGATGTGATGTGGAGGATCAACGATGGTGACCAAGCGTGCGAAGATGTGGGTGGTGGTCGTTTTGGGGCTTTGTCTGATGCCGGTGCTCCGGGGCGACTGGTTCGAGGATTTCGAGGCCGATCCGTTTGACTGGTCCCGGTGGGACGTTTACTCGGCGCCTCCGTCGGCCGGGTTCAGCTACACGGTGGAGGAGGCGGAGGGCAACCGCTACCTGCAACTGTGGGAACAGCAGGCCTACACGGGCCAGGCGGGTACGGGCTCGGCGTTCGGTATCGCGTTCATCAAGGACGATGATTTCGCCGACGTGCGCGTGGGCACGATTGTGAACGTGACCGGCGCGGCGTCGATGAACTACTGTGGTCTGGGTGCGCGGGCCAGCTACGTGACGGGCGTACCCAACTACGGCATCGTGGCCAGTGCGTATATCCTGCACGTCAACTGGGAGGACGGTCCGGCCAATCTGTCCATTGATATCGAAAAGGTCGTGCAACTCCAGAACATCATGCGGCGGGACTTCGAGGCCGAGGTGCCGGGCTATGCGCATCGGCGTAGTTACTACGCCGAGCTGGACGTGGTCGGGACCAATCCTACCTACGTGACCGGTCGCCTGTACGAGTATCCCGGCGGGCCGCTGGTCGCCCAGGTCGGACCGATGGTGGACACCAACGGCAACGACTGGTGGGAGGATCCGGGCGTGCAGGATGCGCCGTTCCTGTCGGGCAAGAGCGGCGTCTTCGGTCAGAATGAACATGCGACACCGGTCGGGTATCGGGTTCTGTTCGACGACGTGTTTTCCACCTCGGCCGGCCCGGCGCCGGTGGCGCCCGTTCCGGCCGACGGGGCGCAGGATGTGGCCTTGAGCCCCACGCTCAGTTGGGTCGAGGCGGACTTCGCGGTGAGCCGGCGCTTGTGGTTCGGGCCGGCCGGGGCCATGACGAGCGTCGAGCCGGCGGGGCCGACCTATGCGCCGGGCGTGCTGCGGGCCGGGCAGACGTATCAGTGGCGGGTCGACCAGGTCGGCTCCGGAGGCGAGGTGGTGACCGGCCTGACGTGGACCTTCACCACGGTGGACGCCCTGACCGTGGAGGACTTTGAACCCTACGCGGACGATGAGGCGCTGCGAAACGTGTGGGACCCGAATGCGTTGACACCGGGTCATGATCCAAACGGGTTTAACTTCGTAGAGACCAATGTGGTCGCGCAGGGCGATCAGGCGATGCGGCTGGAGTACCGCAACGTGATATCGCCGTTCCGGTTGGGCTTCGCCCGCACGTTCGATCCGCCGCAGGACTGGACGGCCGACGGGGTCGTGAGTCTGTCGTTGGCGTTCCATGGCCGGGATGAGAACACGATTCAGCCGATCTTCGTGATGATCGAGGACGACCAGGCGCAGCAGGGCACGGTGGAGGCCGAGGACTACGCCGTCAAGGCCGACGAGTGGAATACCGTGTATGTTCCCCTGGAGGCCTTTGCGGCCCAGGGCGTGGATCTGACCCGCGTGCAGCGGCTGATCCTGGGTGTGGGCGGCGGCAGCGACCCCGGCCAAGGCGACAAGATCGACGTGCTCTACGTGGACCACGTGCGCCTGCATCAGGCCCAGTGTCTTGCCGATCAGATCGACGTTGCCGGCGACGTGAACGGCGACTGCACGGTCAATCTGGAGGACTTCCTGGTGCTGGCCCGCGGTTGGCTCAACAGCGCCCTGTCGCCCGTACCCTAAAGGCTGTTGGGGTCCACTGGTACAATGAGGGGTTCGTGCCGGAGCGGCGTGATCCGCCAGGCACGGGCCCCTTCGGTTTCGCGCGTGGCGAGGAAGGTCCGCTCGACCGTGTGGCGACGTCGCGTACAGCGAACGTGGATGCGAAAACTCGCTGTCCCGTCGGGTTCGGCGTCCAACCGCTCGATCCGGCACAGGCTGTGTGGCCCGAAGTCCGACGTGTCCAGCTCGCGCATCGGTGCGATTGTGGTCTCGAAAGCCACGGCGTTCCGGTCCAGCCATGTCAGCGCGGCGGCGGCCAGGTTATGTGTCCGGGCCCGCAGCATCGCGTCGGTGGTCTGGTGGTTCATCGTCTGTCCCGTGCTGGTGACGATAATGATGGCCAGGGCGACCAGCGGCAACAGGACCAGCACGGCCATCACAACGAATCCCTGGGGTCGATGGCGCGGACTCACGGCATATCCTCCGGTCGCGAGCGGATGAAGAAAACGTGAGCGTTTTTGAAATGCTCTTCCCAGCGGCCCTCGCTCTTGCGCCGCAGGTGGGTGCGAATCTCGACCGCGTAAGGTTCTGCCGATTCGGTCCAACCCTCCCACTCGATGACGGTGTGCGGCAACGGCCAGCTCGCCTGGACCGCGGGTTGACCAAGTCCGTTGGGATCAGCGACATACCGCACGATGCTGCCGGGCGTCCGGGCGTAGACGATCGGCCCCTCGACGGTCCGCAGCGGCAATGCATCGGGCCCGGACCCCATGCCCAAAGCCGAATCGGGCAGGGTCCGGGCCGAGCGCACGTCGCTCTCAACCTGCCGCAGCAGGTGCCGCAGCGTGGTGTATTCATCGAAATCCTGCAAGTCGTCCGGCAGTTGCCGCATCAAGGTGTAGAACAATCCCGTCGAGATGGCCAGAACCAGGGCAAGCATGCCCAGCATCAGGATCATCTCGTTGAGGATCATGCCGCGGCGGCCCGGCCGCGCCAGCGGGATGGTGGCCGGTGCGGGTCTCATGGTTGGCCCTCCCTCGACACGTAACGGACCAGGCGAACCTGAACGGTGCGGCGGGTGCCGCGAAGGGCGCGTTCGGCGGTGACCTCGATCCGGTCCAGACCCTCCCAACCGCCCTGCCCCGGCGCACGCTGCACCTGCAACGCCACACCCGGCCAAAGCCGTTGCACCCGGTCGTCGCCAAGTTCGGTACCGCGGGCAACCAGGCTGTCCAGCTCGGCCTGGGCGGCGGCCAGGCAACGCATGCGGGCCATCTGCTCGGCGTTGAATCGCTTCGTGACGCCCAGCAGCGTGGCCAGCCCCACGCCAATCAGCAGCAGGACGCCCACCACGGAGATCATCTCAATCGTGATCCAACCCTTGTAACGGCCTCTGATCATGGTGTTTTCCCTCACGGCGCCATGCCGGACATGACGCGAATCAGGTCGATCAGCGGCATGAACAGCGCATGCGCGAACAGGCCGACCATGCCGCCGAGCAGCAGGATCATCATCGGACCGACGGTGCTTCGCAGGAGCACCTGACTGTAGTCGTGTGCACTGCGATAACTCTCTTCGAGCATCTCCAGCCGCTCGGGGCAACCGCCGGGATGGAGGCGATCATCGAACGCCCAAGCCAAGGGGCTGCCCACGCCGGCCCGTCGGGCGGCCTCGGCGGGGGGCTGACCGTTGACAACGGCCTCGTGCCATCGCCGCAGCTGCCGGGCGAAGCAACCGTTGACGTGCTCACGAGCCGTCACGGCCAAGGCGAAATCCACGGTATGCCCGGCCCGCAAGGCGCTGCGCAGGATGCGCACGGCCTGCAACCGGGCCCGTATCCGCTCGAGGCGGCGTTCAACGGGGAGATGCCAGCGAAACACGTCAGCCATTCTCTGCCAGGCGGTCGGTTCGGCCCGATTGCCGAATCGCCACGTCGTTACATAGATCACCAGCCACAGTAAGACCGCCAGAACGACGCCGATGCCGATGGCGGCGGCGTGGGCATGAAGGAACTTGCCGCAACGGAGCACCAGGAGGGTCGACGCCGGCAGGGACTGATACTCTTCGCTGACGCCGCCCTGGACGACGTCCGCGTACAAAGGCGTGATAAACGTCAACATGGCCATCATGATTAACAGGGCGACGGTGGTGACGACCAGCGGATACAGGAAGGCGACCTGCGAGGAGCGGATACGACGCCGTCGGTCGATCTGTTCGGTGATATCCCGCAGGGTGGATTCCACGACCTCGCCAAGCCGCCCGACCCGCTCGCCGGCCTCCAGCGAGACAAGCACCTCGCGGGGGCACTTCGGATAGCCCAGGCGAACCGCCCGGCTGAGCGAATAACCGCTCCGCAGCCACTCGACGATGCCCTTCAACGGTTTTCGGGCCGGCGACGTCTCGTCCTGCGCGGCGCTGTCCAGAGCCATGCACAACGGCAGATTCTGGCGCATCGCCGTGGCCAGGGCCTGTAGCACGTGAAGCGTCGTGGTCCGCCGCTTGGTCCTGATGTACTGCACGTTGAACGCGATGAACAGCGCGAAAAGGATCGGCCCAAACGGCTGGAACACCAGGATCAACAACCCCAGGCAGAGAAGGTAGTAGCCGATCCGCAGGACCCAATCGGCCACCACATAGGGCCAACGCGGCCGCGACAGCCTGACCGCCAGCAACTTGAGCCGGATCACCGTGACCGGGAAGATCAGCAGGGCGAGACTCAACCCCACAACGCTCGGTCCGTCGGGGACCGTGGATACCGCCAGGCCGATACAGACCAGGCCCAGAATCGGGGAGCTGAGCAGGGCCGTGCCGGGCGCCCAGCGGGCCAGCATCACACAGAAGACCAGCACCAAAAAGACAGTTATCACAAGCCACATCGCCGGCGGCTCTCCGAGACAAGAGGCTCTATTACATGAGTACGCCCATGAATGACACGAGACGTATCAGCGGCAAGAACATCGCAACGACTGTCGCCCCGACAAGCAATCCGAGGAAGATCAGGAGCACCGGCTGGAGCATGGCCTGGAGCCGCGTCTGCATGAAGCGGGCGCGATCGACGTACATGTCGCTCAGATTATGCATATGATCCTGCAGCTCGTTTCGCTGGCTGCCCAATTGCATGGAATAGAGGAACAACCGCGGCAGGACGCGGCACGTGGCGGCCTGCTCCATCAGGCCCTGCCCGTTTTCAACGCCGGTGGCCAGGCGGTCGGTTTCGTCCCGCAGTAGTTCACTGCCGGTGGCGCCCACCGCCAGACGCAGGGCCTCCGGCAACGGCACGCCCGCCGCGACCAGCAAGGCCAGGCCCTCGGCCATCCGCGCGCACAGCCCGGCGTGCCAGATCCGCCCCAGCAGCGGCACGGCCCGGATAATCCGCTCCCGGAGTCGCCGACCCCCGGCCGACGCGGAAAGCGACCACCATACCAGGCATGTGGCCACCAGCACGACGGCCACGACCACCAGAATCACGGGCATCCAACGCGCCACGGTGATCACCGCCTGCGTCAGCCAGGGCAGACTGCCGAAGTCGTCGAACATGGACAGCATGATCCCGGCGTAGGTGGGCACGACCGCCATGAACAAGAGCATCACGATCGCCAGTGTGATCGCCAGAACCACCAGCGGGTACGAGAGGGCCTCGACGATGATCCGCCGCGTACTGGCGACCAGCTCCAGATGGTGGTTCAGCCGGGTGAGCATCTCGGCCAGACGCCCGGATTGCAGGCCCGCCTTGAGCAGCAATCCGTACAACGGCGGGAACTGCTGTTTGCGTTTCTCGATGGCTTGATCGATGTTCACGCCCGCATCGAGCTCATCGGCCAGCTCGCTCAGGGTCCGCTGCATGCGGCGCGAGCCCAGATCGTGGGCCAGTTGCCGCAGCCCCTGCGACAGGGGCACCCCCGCCCGCGTGATCGACGCCAGTTGCTGATTGAACAGCACGAACTCGTCACGCGACATCGGCGTCCGCAACACGGGCTGGGTGACCTGCTCGACCTCGTTGACGGTCAGTTGCATCTCCTGGAGCATCTCGGTCGCCTGGTCGGGCGAGGTCGCCTCGATCGTGCCGCGCATCAGCCGCCCGCCCGCCGTCAACGCGTTATATTGAAAGACGCCCATCGTATTGCACATGCCTCCAACAGGGTCGGCTAGTTCGTTTCGCGTCCGAGGGCCTTCTCGACCTCGGCCGGCGTGGTCACGCCCTGGGCCACGAGCCGCGCGGCGTCCTGAGCCAGCGTCATGTGGCCGCGCTGCCGCAGAAGCTGCTGCAACTGGTCCAGGTCCGTCTTGCCCAGCAGCGCCCGACGCAGCTCGCCGTCGAGGCGGACCAATTCGGCGATGAGCACCCGCCCGTGAAACCCGG
>DSDH01000454.1 GCA_011055475.1 Phycisphaerales bacterium
AACACGAAGAGCATTCACCCTGGTGGAGCTGATGGTGGTCATTCTGATCGTCGGCATCCTGGCGGCGGCGGCGATTCCGCTGATGCGGGGTCGGATCGACGCGGCCAAGTGGTCGGAGGCCAATGCGACGGCCGGCACGATCCGCACGGCGGTGCGGGTGTACTTCGCCGAGACCGGCGACAACACCACGATCCTCGGCGCGCTCAACGATGCGGACATCCAGAGCAAGCTCGGCTTCACCACCGACGACCTGACCGGAACGTATTTCACCGCCGGCGACTACGAAATCACCCAGGTCAGCGCGACGGGCGTGGCCGAGGTGACCGTCACCGGCAGCCAGGCCAACGCACCGAGCGGCTCGAAGACCCTGGCCCTGGACGGCACGTGGCAGTAAGCGGCGCCGCTCCCGAGCGTGATCGCCGGGAGTCGTGACCGTGCCGCATGACGTCATGAGGGAGGTGGACCGTGACCCGCGTAAGCCGACAACGCCGTCGGGGTGTGTCCCTGATCGAGGTGATGGTGGCTGTGGTGGTCCTGGCCGTCGCGGTGCTGGGCGTGTTGAACTACCAGTATCACGCCACGCGTCGCACGATCCTGGCCAAGGATGAACTGACCGCCACGCGGACCGCCCGATTGCTCTTAGAGGATTGGAAGAGCCACGGCGGCGATGCGCACTACGATCCGACCCTGCTGGAGATGGGGATTCTGCCCACCGGCGTGGCCGATCGCTATCTGGTCCGCGTCAACGATCTGCCCCTGTACGCCACCCTCCAGTGGCGGGACGTGGAAGAGGATACCGACGCCGGCGTGACCTTGCGCGAGATCCGCGTCCTGTTGCAGTGGCGGCGGGACCGGTCCGTCGGCACGATGAAGGCCACGGACCCCGACTTCGCCATGACGACCTACGTGCGGCGGGATCAATCGGGTGGCTAACTCGGTCACCGGAAAGGGCCGACCATGAACACCGCAGCCAAACGCCAAGCGTCGGGCTTCACCCTGGTGGAGCTGATCGTGACGATCGTGATCGCCGCGATTCCGATCCTGGCGGTGGGTACGTTGCTCGTGGGCGCCCAGAAGGGCTGGCAGCAGAGCTATGGCGCCGTGCACAAGCAGATCCAGCAGGACGCCCTGGCGACGATGACCACGTTCGGCAGCGTCGGACGGCGGGCCAATCGCAGCACCTACAAGGTCTACCGGATTATCCACGGGGCCTACGTGGAGGCGCAGCCCGACCCGGGCGAGACCCTGGCCGCGGGCCAGGCCGTGGAGATGCATTACTGGGCCGCAGGCGTCGATCCCGGCGCGTTGAACATGGACACGCTGGAGACGACCAACACCGGCACGCACTTCGCCCTGTTCTACCTGGAGAACAGTGAACTCAAGGTGGACTTCGGCGAGGTGATCGACGGCGTGGGCGCGGTGGCCAACGGCGCCCGTACCCATCGTGACGTGAACACCCAGGTGTTGGCGCACGACGTGGACCTTTCCGCCGGCCGAGACGTCTTCAGCCACACCGTCATCGGCGGCCAGGGGCAGGGATGTGTCCGCATGAATCTGCGGCTGCGAGATGATGACGGCCAGACGGTCGAGATCAAGACCGCGACCCTGCTGCGCGTGATCTGGCCTCGCTAGGCCCACCGGGAGCACGATGATGAGTGCGAATATGAAAACCCCTCGCCGACGCGGCTCGGTCCTGACCCTGGTGGTCATGGCGATCGCCGTACTGACGATCCTGGGCTTTGGGCTGCTGACCGTCTCCCTGGGCGTCAGCCAGCAGGCGGCCATGATTCAGAATGAGGCCGCCGCCATGGCCGCCGCGGAAGCGGGCTATGAGAAGGCCGTCTTCTGGATGAGCAAGCAGACCGACATGCTCGGCGCGCTGGAAGACGCCGACGCATCGGGCACGCTGGATTTTGGCAACAGCCAGTGCGATTACGACATCGACCTGGTGGCGTTCATCGGCTCGAGCCCAGTATACCAGGTCCGCAGCGTCGGACGCAGCGGGCGGTTCACGCGGACCGTCAGCGTGCACATGATTCAGGCCGTGGGCGGATGGTCCATGGGCATGTGTCGCGTACCCAGCGGATCGAGCAGCACCTACCCGGTCAGCTACGCCGAGGGCGAAGTCATCGACATGCCCATTCACATCAACAGCTTCGGCGATCCCGAGGATAGCACGCGGGATATTCACCTCTCCGGGGACCCGCTGTTCCTGCGCCCCGTGTCCATGGGCGAGAGCCGCTACTCCTCCGGCGGATACGACAAGTACGCCGGCGTGATCGACGTCTTTGACAATGGCATCTACTTCAACCAGCCGGCCAGCCGGATCACCGACCCGGTCACGGTCCGACAGAAGGTCGAACGGTTCAGGGATAGCACCGACCCGCGATTCAGGTTCACGCCCAAGGGCGAGGCCAAGGTGAAGAACCCCCTGCCGACGGTGCACCTGGAGTTCTTTGTCCAGGGCGGCGTGGGCAAGATCCGCATCACGAACAACTGCACCGTGCGCGGTTTTCGCCAAGACCGCGACGAGAGGACTTGGGACTTCAAGATCAAAGACGGTGACCCGTCTAAGTTTGAACGGTACTACATCTACGCGTACCACCTCAGACCCAAGGAGGCGGACGACACGGGGGACCGCTTTGTGGTCAACGTGGAAGACACCTACGTGACCCAGACCTTCGGCCAGATCGAAACCGAGCCGGGCGGGCAGATCTACGTGGACGGCAACGTCGTCATCGGCAGCGGGGACATCACCCTGCCGAGCCCCCAGGACGTGGTCAAGGGGCGGATCACGGTGACGGCGTCGGGCAACATCTGGATCGCCGATTCGATCACCGTCGACGGCCCGCGGGACGCCGATGGCAAGCCCTCGGCCGACAACCCCAACGTGCTGGGGCTCGTGGCCCAGGGCGTCATCAAGGTCATCGACCCGGGCATGCCGGACTACTCCTACGTGGACGACACGCCCAAGGGCTGGGACAAGGACGGGGACTACAGCAAGTACGATCATATCTATGTCCCGGTAGGCCTGAACGACGTCGGTTACCCGCCCAGCACGTATAAGCGTCACCTGCCCGACCCAACCGTGGTCGAGGCGGCGCTGACCGTCGGCGGCGGAGGCTGGGGCGCTGAGAACGTGAAGCGCAACTACTACGGCGGCCGCAAGGAGAAGAGTTCACCCCAGGACCGGCTGGTCTTGCGCGGCACGATCGAGGAGGTGCTGCGTGGCGTCGTGGGTCTGATCGGACGGGACGGGTACCTCAAGTATTACTACCTCGACGAGCGGCTGCTGACGGGCATTCTGCCGGGCAACATCTGGCTGCGCGGCAAGTACGTACCGCTGCCGGCCGGCTGGCAAGACACCCGTGCGGCGGCCGACTGACGGGATCAAAACACCGGGCAGGACGCATTTATGGTGAGCTGGAAACAAAAGGTTGGTCTGGGCCCCATCGAGCTGATCGGCCTGGATATCGGCACCGCCTGGGTGAAGCTCGTGCAACTGCGGCGCGACAACAACGGCTACGTCGGCACGAAGATCGCCGTCGAGCCGATTGAGGCTGACGGTTCAGATGAGCCCCCCGCCGAGGTCCGGGTCGCACGGGCGGTGCGACAATGCCTCAAACAGGCCGGCGTCAACGCGCATGCCGTCTGCGCCGTGTGCGGACCGGAGGTCATGGTGCGGACGTTCCGCTTCCCCCATCTACCGGCCGAGGCGCTGGGCCAGGCGGTTCTGCTCGAGGCCCAACAGGTCTGCCCGCTGGACATCACGACCAGCGTGGTGGACTACCGGCTGGTCCAACCGCCGGACCCCTCCGCCAAGGAGGACGATGCAGCGTCCGAAGGACCCGCGAGCAAGCAAGGGGTCCTCGTCGTCGCACCGAACGAAACCATCCAGAGGCAGGTCCAGCAGGCCCGCGCCGGTTCGGCGAAGGTCGCCTTGGTCGACGTGGAGGGCCTGGCCCTGCTCAACTGCGTCAGCGCGTTCGAACACCGCGAGCACCATACGAGCATCGCCGTGGTGAACGTCGGGAAAACGTACACGAACGTCGCCGTGCTGGGCAGCGATGGGCTGCCCTTTATCCGTGATCTGCCCACGGCGGCCAACGACATTATCGCCTCGATCGCCCAGACCACCGGAAACGACCCGAACACCGTGGAGCAGGCCGTGGCCGACCCGGAGAAGGCCACCACGCTGGGCCTTGATATGCCCGCGGCCCTGCGGGAAAGCTGTCGGGGACTGGTGACCAGCATCTCGGAAACCCTGCGGTACTACGGTCTTCAGGAAGGCGCCGACCCGATCCGCCGTATTCTGTTGTGCGGGGGGTTTGCCCTGGTCGGCGAGTTTGTGCAGATGTTGGACCACGCCCTGACCGAGGAAGTGGTGGTGTTCAACCCCTTTGCCGAGATCCCCTGGGTCGGCGATCGAACGGGCCTGGAGTGGGCCCAGCGGGTCGGTCCGGTCCTGGCGGTGGCTACGGGTCTGGCCATGAGGACAACATGACGATGTTCACAATTGATCTGCTCAAGGGAAACGGCATTCCGCTGCGAAGCGACCCCAGACGCGCAGCTCTGCGGGCCGTGCCGTTCCTGCTGCCGATCTTCCTGGTCCTGGGCCTGGTCGGCGAGATTCTCTGCAACCGAACCTTGCTGATCACCGGACAGGACAACGTGCAACGCATGCAGGCCCAGATCACCAAGGCCCGCCAGGACGTCGCCGCTTATGAAGAGACGCTTCGCACCATTCAGGAGACACGCCATCGCCTCCGGGAAGTGGCTCGCGCCCTGGATCGACACACCCAATGGTCGGAGGTGTTGGCCACGCTGGCCAGCGAACTGCCGGGAGAGATCGCCATCCGGGAGCTTGAACTGAAACGCAGCGCAACCCGCAAGAAAGCCAGCGACAAAGCAAACCCTGAAAAGCTTGTCACGCGGATCCAAGTCCGTCGGGTCCTGGAGATCACCCTTTACGGCCCGCCGTCGGGGCGCACGGACCAAGCCGTCGAGCAGTACCTGGATCGCTTGGGCGCCTCGCCCGTCGTGGCGCCGATGATCGAGAAAATTCGCATCGCCTCCCGCTACGAGGAGGACATCGACAGCCAGCGTTCAGCCGTGTACAAGGTCGAGTGTCTCTGCAAAAGCCAGGAGTCTTAGCGTGTATTCAGCCAAGAAGAGATACCTCGTCGCCATGGGAATCTGGTGGACCCTTTGCATCGCCGTGATGCTGGGTCTGGGTGTGCTGGTGGTGCTGCCCCAGAAGGAGCGTCTGGCCGATCTGGCGAACCAGACCCACGACGTCGCTCAGCGACTGGCCCACGCCCAGGAGGCGGGCAAGCCTCAGACCCAGGCGCGCGTTCAGGCCGAGATGACCGAGTTGAAGCAGCGTCTGGCCGATTTCACCGTCCGAGCCGACAGCGCCTCGTCGCTGACCTTTCAGATCGGCCAGCTCGCCGACATGATCCAGCTCAAAGACCTGACCAGCAAACGCAAGGAAGGGCTCTCGCAAGACAAGCTCGAGGGATTTCGGAATCTGGGCGAGGTCTGGCTTGAAGTCGCCTTCAAGGGCGACTTCTGGCAGTTTGCCCAGTTCATCAATCAACTGGAACGTCACGAGCCGGTGGTGTTCGTTGAGACGTTCAATATCAAGCGCGACATCCGCGGCGGACAAGCCCGTGAGGCCGAGGTCTCGCTGTGTTTCCTGGTGCAATCCGAATCGGTGGCCAAACTGTGATGCGATCCATCGCCATTGCCAACCAGAAAGGCGGATGCGGCAAAACGACCACGGCCGTGAACCTGGCCGCGGCCCTGGCCGAGCGCGGCCGCCGTGTGCTGCTGGTCGATCTCGATCCCCAGGGGCACGCCACCCTGGCCTGCGGCCATACGCCCGATCGGCTCACCCAGACGGTCTACGACGTCCTGCGGAACCGGGACGTGACCCTGACGCAGGTGATGCAACCCACCCCGCACGAGGGACTGATGCTGGCCCCCAGCAATGTGCTGCTGTCGGGGCTGGAGACGGATATGGCGATTCTGCCGGGACGCGAGTACGTCTTGCGCCAGGCCCTGGACCGCGTGCGTGAGATGTTCGACGACTGTCTGATCGACTGTTCGCCGTCGTTGAACCTGCTGACGCTCAATGCCCTGGTCGCCGCCGATGAGGTCATCATCCCGGTCCAGACGCACTATTACGCGATTGAGGGGTTGCGCCAACTGCTGGACAGCGTGGACGTCGTCACGGAGCGGTTCAATCACCGGCTGCGCATCCGGGGGGTCTTGTTGACGCTGTTTGAACCGCGCGCCCGGTTGAGCCGTGACGTGTGGCAGCAAATGAAGGACTTTTTTGGCCCGCTGGTCTTCGACACGGTGATCCACCGTACGATTCGGCTGGCCGAGGCGCCCAGTGCCGGCCGCTCCTGCCTGGCGTACGATCCGCGTTGCCGGGGCGCCGAGGAATATCGCGAGTTGGCTCGAGAGATCTGTTATGAAACCCGAACCCGGACTGCACAAGCAAGTCTCGTCCATATTTGACGGTGTACGGATTCCCGGCCGCGAGACCGGTTCTGCCGCCACGCCCCACGGGGCCTCTGCGCCCAGCCCGTCCGGTTCGGCAGCCGCGTCACCGGTCCACACGCCCGCGACGCCTCAGCCGAGCGCGACGCCCCCGTTGACGGGCGGATCCGGCGCGCCTGCGTATCGGGCAGCGCCCCGTATTCCAACGGCCACCACGGTCAAACCGGGCACACAGAAGGCCTCCGTCCCCGCCGACACCGGGATCGCGCCGGCGGCGAACGCACAGAGCACACCGCAGCCAACGGCCACAGCGCCTTCGCAAGACGCGCCCGTTAGTCCGCAGAAGGACAAACTTCCGTTGGCGACCCCGACGCGAACGGGCATTCGTTTCGACAGGAAGAAGAAGGCTTCGACGCCGCTGGGGCGCCTCCGGGCATGGCTGACCGCCGGGATGGACGACCCGGAGGTGGCCCGACAGAAGAAGATGAAGGTTTTGGTGGGCGTCCTGTGCATCGCGCTGGGAGGCGTGTTGTTCTTCTCCCTGCGATCGCCGACGCCCGGTCAGGCGAAGTCGGCCGAGGCCGACGCCGCCGCACCGGTCATGGCGGCGAAGATCACATGGGAGCGCCCCGCCCCACTGCCCACGGACCTGCGTGATCCCATGGTGATGGGCGCCACGTCGGTCTCCGGACCGGACTCCGAGGCCCCTCTCGAGCCCGTGGACACAAGCCGCTTCGTGGTGACGGGCATCGTGAAAGGCGATAAGGGCTACCTCGCCCTGGTCTCCGGCCGGGTGGTCACGGAGGGTGACCGTGTGTTCGAGGCGCGGGTGGTGACGATTCATCCGCATGGTGTCGAGTTTGAAAGCGATGGACAACAATGGGTGCAACCGTTGAGGTAATGAGGCGCGCCGGCCTGGCCGGGCGCAAAACCGTGTGCCAAAGGACTCCAACCATGATAGACAGACGATTACTCACCAGGGGCCTCTTGACCGTTATGCTCGGTGGTATCCTGGCCGGTATCGCGATCGGGGCGGACGCTCTCCCGGCATCGAACAGCCAGACCGACCGGGCCGAAGTCCTCACGCCCGTGCAGAGACGCATGCAGCAGAAAATCGCGGTGGACTTCCGCGAGACGCCTATCGAGGACGTGCTGCGCGTTCTGGCCCGGCAGGCGGACATCGACGTGGTCAAAAGCCCGAAGGTGACCGGCACCGTGACGGCGACGTTGACGGATATCCCCCTGGCCGAGGCCCTGAACAACATTCTGACGGCCCACGGGTACGGCTACATCTCGACCGAAAACATGATTCGGGTCGTGCCACAGGAGGATATCTTCGAAGCCCGCGAGAAGATCGTCAGCCGTGTCTATCGCATCACCTATGCGGACGTGGCCGGCGTGGAGACGGCCCTCAAGAAGTTCATCTCGCCGGCAGGCAGCATTTCGGCCAATCCGTCGACCAGTAACATCATCGTGACCGACATGGAGAGCAAGATCGCGGCCATCGACGCCTTCCTGCAAGAGATCGATCGCGTTACGCCGCAGATTCTCGTCGAGGCGCGGATCTACGACATCTCCTCGACCGACCGCCTGGACCTGGGGATCGAATGGAGCGCAGGGCGGCGCACCGACTACGGGGCCAACGGCATCGGCGCGATCGGCGGCGCCAGCATGCCGGTCTCCACCGACAACCGCACGGACCCGCACGTCACGGGCCTGTTCAGCGGCACGACCAACAAGGCCACCGACATGGACGGACTGCTGCGTTTCGGCGTGCTCAACGGTAGCATCAATATCGACGCCCTGCTCCGCGCCGAGCAGGAGAACATCCGCGCCAAGCTGCTGGCCAACCCGCGGATTATGGTCCTGGACAACGAAGAGGCCCTCATCAACATCACGGAGGAGATTCCCTTCCAGGAATTGACCGAGACCAGCCAGGGCGGCAGCATCGGAACGACCCGGTTCAAGGACGTGGGCGTGAAGCTGACGGTCACGCCTCACCTGACGCGCGACAACATGATTCGCCTTCGAATCAACCCCGAGTTCAGCATCCGCACGGGCGACGTGGTGCTGCCGGGCGTGCAGAACTCCTCGCCTCAGCCGATCATCGCCAAGCGCGTGGCGACGACGACGACGCTCATCCGCGACGGCCAGACCGTCGTCATCGGCGGCCTTCGCAAGCAGGACATCTCGCAACAGGTCAACAAGGTGCCGTTGCTCGGCGACATCCCCCTGGTGGGCGAGCTGTTCAAGTTCCAGGGCGAAAGCACGGTCAACAGCGAGCTGGTCGTGTTCATCACCCCCTACCTGATCACGAATCCCGAACTCACCCCCCGCGAGCAGGAAGTGCTGGGCGACACCTTCGTGCCCAACCCGGCCTTGCCCACGACGAAGCTGGGCAAAGGCCTCAAAGCCGACACTGAGCCGTAACCCCGGCGACAATCCGACTCGTCGCTTCGGCGCATGCCGGGCGGCGATCGGTTCTCATAGCTCAACCCCGGTCAGAAGACCGGGGTTTTTTTCTGACGTCGCGTCCCGGCCGTGCAGAGGTGTCTATTTGGACAGCTTGACGACCCGGCCCTGCGCATCGGTGAAGCTGCCGGTAAGCAGCAGGATCAAATCGATCAGCCACCAGATGCCGAATCCCCCGCACGTGACGATGAACAATATCCCTGTTCCGACCTTCCCCACGTAGAAACGGTGGATGCCCAGATAGCCCAGAAAGATCAGCAGAAGCAAACACGCGATGCCGCTCTTGTCCGAAACATTCGCCGTTGAGGCATTGAAATCCTGCATACTCGCTCCTTTCAAGACTTGAGGACCCGATCGTTTTGCAGACGATACCGTGTCGGATACCGTCTGTCAAACACCAAGACACAAAACCCTACGGATGCGGTACACACGTTGGAATAGACGCCCC
>DSDH01000408.1 GCA_011055475.1 Phycisphaerales bacterium
GTTCGAGCCTCGCACAATTCGGGCACCGTGCCGTTGTGTGTACACTGCCGACCATGAGACCAATATCGGCAATATGGCGGCTTAACCGTGAGGATTATGGGACGCTAAACAGAAACGACCCGTTTAACCCGTCCGCCTTGGATGAAATCGTTGACATAGGCGCTACCGAAGGCCGCCGCGATGGTGTTGTGCACCGCGTTGATGGGCAGTCCCTGGGCCCCGGCCCGCTCCCAGTCCACGTCAACGCGGTATTCGGGCACGTCCTCCAGGCCATTGGGACGCACGTTCATCAGCCGTGGGTCCTGCGCCGCCATGCCGAGAAGCTGGTTTCGGGCCTGCATCAAGGTGTCGTGTCCCAGGCCGCCGCGATCCACCAACTGGAAGTCAAACCCCTCGGCCATGCCCAGTTCGGAGATGGCCGGTGGCGGAAAGGCGAACACCATGGCGTTTCGGATCCTTGAGAACCGCGCCATGGCCCGACCCGCGATGGCCTTAACGCGGAGATCCGACCGCTTGCGGAAGCTCCAGTCCTTCAATTTGGCGAAGACCATGCCGTTGTTCTGCGCCTGGCCGGAGAAACCTATGCCGACAATCGTCAGGCAGGACTCCACGGCCTCCTTCTCCTGCTCCAGGAAGTACTGCTGCACCTCATCGGCGACGGCCTGGGTCTGCTCCAGGGTGGCCCCCGTAGGCATGATGATCTGACACAACAGGATGCCCTGGTCTTCGTCCGGAAGATAGCTGGTGGGCATGCGCATGAAGAGATAGCCCATGCCGCCCACGATCAGGAGGTAGACGGCGACGAGCCGTACTGTGCGGGCCAGCCCGTACCCGACCAGCTTCACGAAGCCGTCGCGGAACCGATAGAAGGCGCGGTCAAACCACAGAAAGAACGGACGCAGAAACCAGACGGCGCCCTCCGCCGCCTCGTGCCCCTTGACGATGGGCTTCAGAATGGAGGCGCACAGCACCGGCGTCAGGATCAGGGCCACCATCACCGACAGGAACATGGCCGTGACGATGGTCACGGTGAACTGGCGATAGATGATGCCGGTCGAGCCGCTGAAGAACGCCATGGGGCTGAACAGGGCCGCGAGCACCAGAAAGAAGCCGATCAAGGCCGTGGTCACCTGCCCCATGGACTTGGCCGTGGCCTCCTTGGGCGAAAGCCCTTCCTCGCTCATGAGCCGCTCGACGTTTTCCACCACGACGATGGTGTCGTCCACCAACAGGCCGATGGCGATCACCATCGCGAACATGGTCAGCATGTTGATCGAGTACCCAAACGCCCCCAGCGCAGCGCACGTGCCCAGCAGGACCACCGGCACCGCAATCGTGGGAATCAACGTGGCCCGCATGTTCCCCATGAACAGCCACATGACCAGGAAGACCAGCACGATCGCCTGAAGCAGGGCCTTGACGGCCTCGGCGATGGCCGCCTTGATGAACGGCGTGGTGTCGTAGGGATACACGACCCTCACGCCCGGCGGAAAGTACTGGCTCATTTCCGCCATTCTGGCCTTGACGGCGTCGGCCGTCTTGAGCGCGTTGGCCCCGGGGGCCTGTCGAATGGCCAGCGCCGAGGCCGGTTTGCCGTTGTAGCGGCCTCTGACGTCGTAGAACTCCGAGCCCAATTCCGTCCGCCCGACGTCCCGGACCCGAACGACGGAACCGTCTGGATTGGTGCGCAGGGGAATGGCCGCGAACTCGTCCGGCGTCTGGAGCAGGTTCTGCACGACGATGGAGGCGTTCAGACGCTGGCCCTCCACCGCCGGAATCCCCCCGAACTGACCGGCCGACACCTCCACGTTGTAGGCCCGCAGCCCGGCAATCACGTCTTCCACGGTCAGGTGATAATTCGTTAGCTTATCCGGGTTCAGCCAGACGCGCATGGAATACTGAAACCCGAAGACCTCGACCTCGCCCACGCCAGGCACACGGGCCAGGACCTTTTCGAGCGTGGACTGGGCATAGTCGCTCAGGTCGTAGTTGCTCAGCCGGCCGTCTTCGGAGACGATCCCGACAATCAACAAGTAATTGCGGGTGGACTTGCTGACCATCAGGCCCGATCGCTGGACCACTTCCGGCAGGCTGGCCATCGCGAGCTGGAGCTTGTTCTGCACCTTGGCCCAGGCCAGGTCGGGATCGGTCCCCGGTTTGAACGTCAATTCGATGCGCGACGTCCCGGCCGAATCACTCGTGCCCGACATGTAGAGCATCTCTTCAAAGCCGGTCATCTTCTGCTCGACGATCTGGGTGACACTGTTTTCCACGGTCTGCGCCGAGGCCCCGGGGTAGAACGCGGTGATGGCGATGCTCGGTGGCGCAAGGGACGGATACTGGGCGATGGGCAGGTTGTAGATGGCCAGCCCCCCCAGCAGCATGATGAAGATCGCAATGACCCAGGCGAAAACCGGACGGTCAAGAAAGAATCTCGATAGCATGGACGTATCCGTCTAATTCGTAGGGGTTGATGATGGACCACTCGGCTCGAGGGACGCCGCCGTATCCTGATCCGTGTCGACCGAGACCACTGTGACCGAAACGCCGGGCCGGACCTTCTGGAGGCCCTCCACGACCACCCGATCACCGGGCTCAAGTCCCGACGACACGAGCCATTGGTTGCCCACGGCCCGGTCGATCGTCAGCATCCGTTGCTGCACCGTGTCGTTGGCATCCACGATCAGCGCGACCGGATCCCCTTTCACCGTGCGAGACACGGCCTGCTGCGGCACGAGAAGCGCCTGCTCGTTGACGCCTTCGGTCACGATGGCTCGCACGAACATGCCCGGCAGAAGCACGCCGTCCGCGTTGGGAAAGATGATGCGAAGGACCACCGATCCGGTCGTCGGATCCACGGTCACATCCTGGAACTGCAGCGTGCCTTCCGACGCATAAAGCGTGCCGTCTTCCAGGATGAGCCGCACCTTGTTGCCCCCGGCCTCATCGCGACTGAGACGCCCCTCTTCCAACCGACGCCGCAGACGCAGCAGGTCGGAGGTGGACTGCGTCACGTCTACGTAGATGGGGTCCAGTTGTTGGATGGTCGCCAGCGGCAACGGCTGATGGGCCGTCACCAGGGCGCCCTCCGTGACATGGGACCGTCCGATCCGTCCCGCAATAGGCGCCGTGACGCGGGTGTAGCCCAGATTGATGCGGGCCGTTTCCAGTGCGGCCTTCATCTGGTCGATGCGCGATTCGGCCACGGCGATGGCCTTGCGGTCGCTCTCGACTTGAGCTTCGGCGGCTCGCAGCATGGCCTCGGCGACGACGGCTTCGGTCACCGCGCGATCCCGCTCGATGCGTGAGACCGCGCTGGTCTTTTCGGCCTCGAGGAATCGTTCCCGATTGATCCGGGCCAGCTCGAGGGTGGCCTTCTGCCGGGCGACGTTGGCGATGCTCGCGTCCAGCGCCGCCCGCGCCCGATGGGCGGATTCCTGCGCGACGACGAGGTTGGCCGCCGCGCTATCCACCGCCGCCTGAAACAGGGCCGGATCGATTTGATAGAGCACCTGGCCCGCCTCGACGTGGGTCCCCTCTTCAAACAGGCGCTTCTGGACGAGGCCGCCGACCTGGGGCCGGATCTCGGCGACCCGCAGCGCCGCGGTGCGGCCCGGTAATTCGGTCGTCATGACCACCCGCTGTGGCCGTACTGAGACGACGCCCACATCGGGAGCGGCCTGTGGCGGCGGTCCTCCTTGTCGCTTGCAGCCGGCGACCGCCGACAGCAACACGCAGACCATCAGCGGCACCCTCATGCGACCCACGCCGCGTGCGCCAACCGCCGTCGGTGTGTGTGTCCTGAATATCATCCCAGGGCCCGCCCATCGAGCCCGTTGACCATCTACTCTGCGTTGCATTGCTTTCTCCAAGCCAGATCAGGATAACGTGCGCACGGCCGTGTGCCCCCGTCGGCGAAACCCGTGCGCGCTGAATACACAAACAGGACACTGCCCGCCGGCGGCAACCCGGCCATGGGTCGGTGTGTCATTGGGGCGGCGCCTCCAACCTCAGGAGACCATCAAGGAAAAAATGCTCCACGCTTTCAAAAACACTGGCGGCCTTGCCCCGATCGAAGTCACCGGCCATCTCAAACGCCAAGGCCTCGACGGTCGACGTGATCGCGACTACGGCCACGTCCACATCCACCGCTCGGAACAGTCCCTTGCGAATGCCGGCTTCCAGGAGGCTGCGAATCTTTGAGGACAGAAGCGCTTTGACCTTCGGCTGGTCGTGCTCCTTGGCCAGCTTGCCGCCCCGCATGCCCATCTCCGAGATGTAAAGCCTGATGAACGGCGAGTGCTGTTCCAGTTGTCCCGCCAGTGAACGAAAGTAGTTCCTCAGACGCCCGGCTTCCGTCCCCGGCTGATCCAGGACGGCCGTCATGTCGACCGCGATCCGCTGCCCCGAGGCCTTGACCAGCTCATCAAACAACGCCTCCTTGCTGGGAAAGAACTTGTAGAGGGTGCCGATGGCGAACTCGGCCCCAGAGGCGATCTCCTGCATGGAGACGTTGTGGAAGCCCTTAGTTGAAAACAGCCGCAGGGCCGCGTTGAGGATCTCTTGCTTGTGTCGCAGTCTCTCGCGCTGTCGCCGTGAAAGTACTTTGGTATCGCCAGACATTGCCACAGCCCTGCGAATAAATATTCATACAGTGAAACCCATATTCACGATATGAACACATATTCACGGCGTCAACGAAAAACTCCTGGTTTTTTCCCCTGCCGTCATCGCGGATTTCAGCCCTGCCATACTCGCTCCTAAGGACCCTTTGCGACCATGATCCGCCGCCGACTCGAACCTGTCCTGGCGATCCTGCACACCGGATCGAAACCCCGCGTCCCTCTGGTCCCGAACCTCGGCCGCGCCGAGGGCTTTCCGGTTTGCGATTGTCTTGCCTCACGGGACGGCTATAATGTCCGCGAACACGAGAACAGAAAGGAGTCCTCTCGGTGAACATGATACTCCTGGAGACCCGCGGGCTGGTCAAACGCTACTCCGGCCGGACGGTCGTCAACAGCGTCAACCTGACTGTCGAGCAGCGCAGTATCGTGGGGCTGCTTGGCCGCAACGGGGCGGGCAAGACCACGACCTTCCGTATGGTCATCGGCATGGTCGTCCCCGACGACGGGTCGGTCATCTTCGAGGGCAACGACATCACCCATCTGCCGATGTACAAGCGGGCCCGGCTGGGCATGGGCTATTTGTCGCAGGAGCCCAGCGTCTTTCAGCGCCTCACCGTGCGGGACAACCTGCGGGCGATCCTGGAGACGATGAGCCTGACCGCCCGCGAGCGCAACCGCCGGGCGGATGAGCTGATCGAACGGTTCGGCCTGCAAGAGGTCCACAAGAGCCAGGCCCGTTTCCTGTCGGGCGGCGAACGACGCAAGCTCGAGATCGCGCGCGCTATGGTCACGAACCCGTCGCTGATCCTGCTGGATGAGCCCTTCAGCGGCGTCGATCCGATCACCGTCGAGGAACTGCAGATGGAGATCCGCCGGCTCGTGGCCTCCGGCGTAAGCATCCTCATCACCGACCACAACGTGGAGCGGACGCTGGAGGTCTCCGACCGGGCCTATATCATCGACCACGGCAAGGTCATCGCCTCCGGTACGCCGCGAGACGTGATCCAGGACGACCTGGTCCGTCGCAGCTACCTGGGCAGCACCTTCCGCGGCGACGAATTCGACGAGTGATTGAGGCAAGGCCATGGATGAGATAGACATTGAGGAGTGTAGATTGACGCGGTATCCGGCTCCGGTGCTCGGCAAGCCGGCACAGCCGATTGAGACCATCGACGACAATATCCGCCGCCTGGCCGAGCGGATGATCGAGATCATGATCGCCAGCGGCGGCGTGGGTCTGGCCGGACCGCAGGCGGGCGTGAACCTGCAGATCTTCGTCGTCTCGCCGGACGGCACTCGCGAAAGCGCCAAGGTTTACATCAACCCCGAGATCGAGGTCTCCGGCGGGCTCGACGCCCACGATGAGGGTTGCCTGTCGCTGCCGGGCCTGTTCGCCCGCATTCGACGGCACCGCCGCTGCACCGTCACCGCGACCGACCTGGAGGGCCGCCGCTTCAGCGAGACCGGCGAGGGGCTGCTGGCCCGCGCGTTTCAGCACGAATACGACCACCTGCAGGGCCGCATGATCAAGGACCGAATGACCCGCGTTCAGCAAATCGCCGCCCGGCGTCGGCTTAAGGAACTCGAGGAACGGCACAAGGCCGACCGTTGAGCGGCGGCCCGCGGCCGAACAACCATGCGCATCGTCTATTTCGGCTCCAGCGAATTCGGCCTGCCCTCGCTCCAGGCCCTGGTCGACAGCGGCAAGGACCTGGTGCATATCCTGACCCAGGCGGCCCATGCCGCCGGGCGTGGCCGCAAACCACGACCTACCCCCGTCGCCCGGTGGGCCCAAGAGCACGCCATCCCATGCACCGAGACCGACGACGTCAACGACCCGCACATCGTGGACCTCCTGAGCGCCTGCCGGGCCGATCTGCTCGTGGTGATCGCCTTCGGCCAGAAGATCGCCCGGCCGATGCTGGAGCTGTTCCCCAAAGGCGCGATCAACGTGCATGGCTCACTGCTGCCCGAATACCGCGGCGCCGCGCCCATCCATCGGGCCATCCTCGATGGGCGGACCGAGACGGGCATCAGCATCATCACCGTGGCCGACAAGATGGACGCCGGCGACGTCCTCGCCCAGGCCCGATGCCCGATCGCGCCCGACGACACGGCCGACAGCCTCCACGACAAGCTGGCCGCCCTGGCTCCCCTGCCGCTGCTGGAATGCGTGGACCGGATCGCCGCGGGCACCGCCATCTACACGCCGCAGGACCCGGCCCGTGTGACGTATGCCCCCAAGCTGCGAAAGAACGACGGCATCATCGACTTCGGCGAACCGGCCCAGGTCCTGGCCCGCAAGGTCCGCGGTCTGTGGTCCTGGCCCGGCGCCCAGGCGCAATTCGTGTCGGCGCGCACCGGCCGCCGCGAGCGGGTCATCCTCGCCCGGGCCGAGCCGATCGATGCGCCCGACGCAACCGGGGCGTGCGGCACCCTGGATGAACGGCTGGACGTGATCTGCGGCCAAGGCCGCCTGCGTGTGCATGCCCTCAAGCCCGCGGGCAAAACAGTGATGAGCTTCGAGGCCTTCGTACGAGGGCGGGATGTGCGGCCCGGCGACCGTTTCGAGCGGGTAAACGACGTGTCCTGATGCCCATAACACCGTCGGCCCCGGATCGCGCCACACTCGCGCAACCCGGGGCCGGGTGATGTGACGTAACATGCCCTCTGTTGTCGGCCGCTCAGTCGGCCTTCGGCGGCTCGGTCGGCGCGGCCTTCGGCGCCGCGGGCTGAGCCGCCGGCGGCTGCATCGCTTCCTTGATCTCGTCGGCGTACTCGATCTGGGCCTTGGCCTTGAGCTGCTGGCGATACTGGTTCCAGAACTCGACCTGCTGCCGCTGCGTCAGATTCTCGATGATGTTTTCCTTCTGGCTTTCGAAGGTCACCGTCTCGGGGTCCTTGTGGTCGGTGACCTTGATGATGTGGTAACCGAACTTCGTCTCCACGATGTCGCTGATCTCGCCGACCTTCAGCTTGAAGGCGGCCTCGGCGAACTCCGGCACCATGCGGGTGCGGTCGAAGAAGTCCAGGTCGCCGCCCTGACTGCTGGACGGACAACCGGAATAGGTCTTGGCCAATTCGGCGAAATCCTCGCCCGCCTTGACCTTGGCCAGGATGTCCTGGATGCGGGTGCGGGCCTCCTGCTTGCCGGCCTCGTCGAGCCCTTCGGTCTTGATCAGGATGTGGCTGGCCCGGACCTGCTCGGGAACGGTGAATTGACCGGGATTCTCATCGTAGAACTTCTTGGCCGCGGCCTCGTCGATCGGCTCGACCTTGCCCTTCATCTCGCCCTCAACGAGGCGTTCGACGCCAAGGTTCGTCCGCATCTGCTTGCGGAACTCCTCCAGTGTCTGGCCGTTGCGCTCGAGGTCCTTTTTGACGTCTTCAAGCGTGACCTCGTTATCCGCCAACAGCTTGCCGATATGGGCGTCCAACTGCTCGTCGGTAACCTCGATGTTCTTGGCCTTGATCTGTTCGCTCACCAGTTCCTGCTCGACGAACATCTCGACGACGCGGGGTCGGGCCCGCTCCTTGAGCTTAATCAGCGCATCCGGCGGCAGGGCCGAGCCGATGGGTCCCAGACTGGCCAGTTGCCGCTGCACGAATTGTTCGAGCACGGGCTCCACCTGTCCGGCGGTGATCTTCACCCCATTGACGGTCGCAAAAACCTTACCGGGATCAACCGGGGCAGGCGCCGCCTGAGGCTGGGCCGCCGGCTGGGCCGGTTGGGCCACAGGCTGCGTCGAGGCCGGCTGCGCAGGCCGTGCGGCGGGTGTCTTACGCTCAACCCGCTGCGCCGGGGCCACCGGCGGGCGAGCCTGCGAGGTCGAGGACTGGGGCTGCGCCTGTTTGGGTGCGGGTTTGGCCGGTTCGGCCACCTTCTCCTTGCTGCCTTGGCTGCGGCCCAGGCCCATCGCCACGCCGCACAGCATCATGCTCATCAGCCCCACGCTGAGAATACGCGCCTTCATGATCTCCCTTTCCACTTAAACGGAGCACTCGAGTTCAAACCAGAAACACAAAAGATCAAGTAGCGCAAATCCCATCATCAAAGTCAAGGAATACGCACCCATATTATGACCGCGGCTCGATGTCCGAGGCCCCGCGGACGTGCATCCCCTTGTCGATGCAGGGGTTACATGCGAATCAGGCAGGGCCGGTTTTCCACGACAACGTCCGGTCAGCATCAGAAACGGGTTTCCGCCCATGCCGATCAGGGGTATACTCTCACACGGTGCGACAAAGCAATCCTGTGATGAAACGGAGACCTGATTATGAGAACCCGCCTCTCGCTGTCGTTGATGCTCATTCTGTGTGCTGGCTCGCTCGTCGTCGCCGAGGTCCGTCTGCCGGCGGTGATCGGCAGCCACATGGTCCTCCAGCGGGACACGCACGTCCCCCTGTGGGGCTGGGCCGATCCGGGGCAAAAGGTCACCGTGCGGGGCCAGTGGCAATGGTTTGACGCCGTCGCCTGGGCCGACAAGCATGGCCGCTGGTCCGTGCAACTGCCCACGCCACGGGCAGGCGGACCCTACACGATCACTATCGAAGGACCCAATCGCATCGTGCTGGAGAACGTGCTCATCGGCGAGGTCTGGGTCTGTTCGGGCCAGTCGAACATGCAATGGTCGACCTCCGCCGCCCTCAACGGCGCCGAAGAGATCGCCGCCGCGAACTATCCGAACATCCGCCTGTTCAACGTCACGCGCAAGGTGGCCGAGACGCCGATGGACGACTGCCAGGGGACGTGGA
>DSDH01000101.1 GCA_011055475.1 Phycisphaerales bacterium
CTATGGCGGCATCGCCCTGATGTGGCGCGGTGGATGTATCATCCGCTCGGCGTTCCTCGGTAAGATCAAGGAGGCCTTCGACAAGGACCCGAACCTGAGCAACCTGTTGCTGGACCCGTTCTTCAAGAACGCCGTGGAAAAGGCCCAGGACGCGTGGCGCCGCGTGGTGGTCACTGCGGTCCAGATGGGCGTGCCCATCCCGGCGGTGAGCGCGGCGCTGGCGTTTTACGATGGGTACCGCAGCGAACGGCTGCCGGCGAATCTGCTCCAGGCCCAGCGGGACTACTTCGGCGCACATACCTACGAACGGGTGGACCGGCCGCGGGGTGAGGCCTTCCACACCAATTGGACGGGTCGTGGAGGCACGACGGCCGCCTCGACGTACACGGTCTAGAAGCGAGGCGGCACACCCCGGTCCAAGGTCCCCGGCGCCGGCGAAAAGACCCAAAACCTGCGCAAGTTGTGCGTTGTGGGCTTGATACGCAAGGCCCATCGCCGGTACAATAGGTGTGCTGGGGTTGGAACGACGGGCCCGCGGACGGCGGGCGACAGGGATGCGCCCGATGCACACGGACGCCAGGGTGGCCTTCTGATCGTCCGGCCCGCACCGGCCGTCGTGATGCGGGCCTCGAAGGCCGACCGACCACGGCGCAGGAGACGTACATGGACATACCCCGAGCGGACGACACCAACGAGGACCGCCTCAGCGCTCTGGAGATCTTCGAGATCGCCGAGCAGGTGCAGGCCGATGCCGTGGAGTTCTACGAATCGGCGGCGGCGTCATTTCCGCACCTGTCGAACCTGTTTCTCGAAGTGGCCCGCCGGGAGCAGGTCTGTCGCGCCATGTTCACCGAAATGAAGCAAGACTTTGTCCAGACCCGAAAGCCTCCCCGCATCCTGGACGACAGCACGTTTCGCGGAATCGCGGCCCTGAACGTGTTCGCCGGGCTGGCCGATCCGGAAACGGAGTTCGAGGGGCTGTATCGCAAGGAGGATATCCTGCAAACAATCATGCACCGCGAGCAGGAGATTCTGCACTACCTCTTCGGGCTGCGCAACTTCGTCAAAGACCCCACCGCCCGGGCGGTTCTCAACCGGATCGTTCAGGAAAAGCAGAACCAGGTCCGCGGCCTGGAGAACCTTCGCGAGCTCTGAGGCGTGCGGGCGACGGCGCCGTCCACACCCCGAATCGGGCGGATATGTTTGAATATCCGGCGAAGATGGGGTGTCTATCCTCTTGGAGCCGGGTCGCGGATCCGGCCGCTGTTTTGGACCGTGGGAGTGTGAGCCCTTGGACACCGCGCGATTTGCCGATGAAGAGGCGGCGATCCTGCAGCGCTGTCGGCAGGGCTCACGCGAGGCCTTCGAGGCCGTGGTGCATCGCTACATGAAGGACGCCTATCGCATCGCGCTGGGGCTGGTGGGCAACCACGACGACGCCCTGGAGCTTTCCCAGGAGGCGTTTTATCGGGCGTGGCGGCATCTTCGGCTGCTCGAGCCCGGCCGGCGCTTTTTCCCCTGGTTCTATCAGATCCTTCGCAATCTGTGCTTCAGCTTCCTGCGGCGGCGGCGATTGCGGCACACGGTGCCCCTGCCGACGTATGAGGGACAAGAGGTGACCGGGGCCGACGGCGACTGGTTCGACCCGGACGCCCTGACCGAGCGCGATGAGCAAAAACAGGCCGTCTGGCGGGCCATCGGAAAACTCAAGCCCAAGCACCGGGAGGTCATCATTCTACGACATTTTCAGAATCTGACCTACGAACAGATCGCCCAGGCGATGTTCTGCAACAAGGGCACCGTAATGAGCCGGCTGTACCACGCACGACGACAGCTCAAGGAACTGCTTGAGAAAGGGGGTCTTGAATTATGACCTGTGAGGGTTGGAAAGACCTGTTGATGGGATATCTGGACGGGGAGTTGGATGATGAACAGGTCCGCAGGCTCGAAGCTCATTTGCAGTCCTGCGAGGCCTGTCGCAAGGAGCTCGATGGCTTTCGCAAGCTGGTGGCCATCGCCGACGAGGTCGTTCCGCAGGAGCCCGAGGACAAGATCTGGCAGCAGTATTGGTCGGGCCTGTACAACCGCATGGAGCGGGGCATCGGGTGGATCCTGTTCGGCGTGGCGGCCATCGCGCTGTTGCTGGCCGGGGGGTTCGCCGCCATCCGGGAATTTATCCAGGACCCAACGGTGAGCCTCTTGCTCAAGGTCGGCGTCGTGGCTATGCTGACGGGTTTGGTGATCCTGTTCGTATCCGTACTGCGTGAGCGGCTGTTCTTCTGGAGCCGCGACCGGTACAAGGACGTAAGGAGATAGGGGCATGTTGATCACGACCACCGACTGGATCCAGGGCAAGCGCATCGTCAAGACGCTGGGGCTGGTCCGCGGCAATACGATCCGCTGCCGGCACTTGGGCAACGACATCATGGCGCGGCTGAAGAACCTGGTGGGCGGCGAGATCAGCGATTACACCAAGCTGATGGCCGAGAGCCGCGAGCAGGCCATCGACCGCATGATCGAGCATGCCCGGCAACTCGGTGCCAACGCCGTCATCCAAGCGCGGTTTTCCACGAGCGAGGTGATGAGCTGCGCCTCGGAGATTCTGGCGTACGGCACGGCGGTCGTGGTCGAGGACGAGGAGGGAGGCGATTAGGATCCGGGCAGGGTCGAACCGGAGGAGGACTGGTTTCGAAGCTGTTCGACTCTACGCTGGGCCATCTCATATCGCTCGGCTCCCAGCCGGCTGACGACCGACCGGCCGGGGTACATGCGGCGAAAGTGCTCCTGGAAGGCCTGCTCGATTTCGACCGCCCGCTCATAATGCTCCAGCGCCAGCGAGGTGCGCCCAAGGGCCTCGGCGATCTCGGCCAGGTCCATGTGCAATTCCGCCGAGCCGGGATACTTGCGGACGGCCTGTTCGACATATCGCAGCGCCAGCTCGTAATACTGATCAGGATGCTCGTCTGACTGTGCCAGAAGGCGGTAGGTCCGGGCCAGAAGTACATCATCCTTGAAGCTTGCGGGGTTGCGCCGCAGGGCCTCCTCAAGGGTCTTGACCGCGGGCGCCAGCCACGAGGACTCGCCGGTTTGCTCATACCGCCACAGGCAAAGCTTCGCGGCATCCCGAAGCCCCGATGGATCGAGTGGATCCACGCACGCGGCCCGGTTCAACAGGGCAGGTGCCTCCCGTCCCCGTGAGACCTGCTGCCGCAGGTACCCGGCTTGGACGGGTAGAACCACCGCAACGTACACGACCCCGATGGTGGCCACGATCAGCAGACCCGCCAGGACCTTGCGCATACGGGGGCCCGGCGTCCAGGCGAACGCAGAAGGCGTATCCCCGGACTGCGGTGCCCTCGATGCCACGGCACATGCCAGAATCACCCAGAACGCCGTGTACACCCCCGGCTCGAACAATGCAAAATCCACCAGACCGGCCAGCAGCACGGTCACCAAACCACACCACAACACCCAACGCCCCCACATGTAAAACGCGGGTCGGACAGTCTCGTCATGGCCGGTCACCCCACTCTTTGGGGACCGCCCCCGCCACCAGCAGACCCCCAGCAAGAACAGCGGAACGGCGTAAAGCAAAGCCGCGCCGACCATTACAGTCGCGGGACGTACCTGGTCAAAGTCGAACAAGACCGACTCGACCAACTCGAAGAAGACCACAGCGCCTGCCGCGACCACGGCCAATAGGCTAAAAGGCACGAGCAGCAGCACGGTGCCCGCACCCAACATGGCAGCGGGCACGATGTACAGATATAACACCGTGCATAACACCGTGACGGATTGCACCTCGGCCCGTTGCGTGGCCTGGCCCATCAGGAAGAACGGACGGGTTGCGAAAACCACTCCCGCAGCCACCAGCGCTACGGCGGCGGACCGGAGAGCGACGCCCCCCCCGTCCTGCTCACCTGCAACCGGAGGCGCATCGTACCGCCCGGCCGCCCGCCAGGCAGGAATGCCAATCGCCAGCACGAACCCCAGCAGGCCCAGCGGCCCGTATTGGCTCAACAGGCTCAGCACGAAGTTGTGCGGGTCCTGGACCGTCTCGAGCGCGGCGTCGGCCTTGTAGCGGGGATAGTAATGCCGAAAGTTCCCACCCCCCACGCCGGCCAAGGGATGATCCTGAACCATGCGCGCCGTCGCCGTCCAGTATTCCCACCGGATGAGCATGCTCCGCCCGCCGGGCAGCGTGCCGTGTCGCCGCCCGTAGACCGTCAGGGCCCCGGCCAGCCCCAGGACCACGAGGAGCCCCCCCGCCGCCACGGCGGCCCGATGGCGTCGCAACCACGGACCCAGACGCCCCCCGACGACAAACAATATCGCACCGGCCACCGCGGCCACCGTCGCTCCCTTGCTGTGGACCAGGACCATACCGCCGACCAGTCGCATCAGGCAGAAAACAAAGACGGCATGCATCCAGGCCCGCGCCACCGGGGCCCCACGAGGCCGGCCAAGCCACAACGCCGCCAGCGCCGCCACCGACAGGATCAGAAACGACCCGGCCGAGTTGCCCGTGGTGAAGAACCCGCGCACATCCTTGCCGTAGAGGCGGTGCTCGTAGAGCAGGGCCTTGAACGTGCCCGGCTCGATGCCCAACGGCTCCAGGAAGGCCTGGGGGTCCTTCTCATACTGCTCGATAAGCATTTGGTTGCTGGCCATCGCCTGCTGAGCGGACTGCATGACGTTCACCAGCCCCGCCGCGACGACGATGGCCAGCACCCATCGTATACGAGCCGGACGGTCGAGCAGACGCACCAACAACGCCGCCGCCAGCATGGGCGTCGCCAGGGTCAGGGCATCCGTCACGGCGGCTCGCTTGTCGGAGGCCACGAGGCAACTGACAATCGCGGCAAAGAGGAAGAGCCCCAAGCCGATTTCAAGGCCCGTGAGCTGAAAGCCGTGCCTCCGGTCCACCACACGCATCACGAAACCCGCCATCACCGCCACGAGGAGGACTCCGGACAAGAGCACACTGAATCCGGTGTTGGTCAACGGCTGCAGCGGATCGATCGTGTCGGTGTGCGGGCTCTCCCCATAGGTCGCACGGATGGCCAGCACGATGAGAACGACCGCCAGCAAGGCCCACTCGATGTATCGCCGCGGATTGACCGGCCCGGGCGCGGCCGCAGGCGTGTGGCGCCCGGCGCCGCCCGTCGCACCCTGCATCAAGGGTCTGTGATTCGTTGTTGCTCGGCGCGCCGCCTTGGCCATGTTCACGACCCTCGCCCAGGTTTGACGGCCAGGAGGCGGACCTCGCGCAGCGGCACCAAGCACTGGCCCAGGCGCCGAATAACGCCGAACCCGATGCGACCTGCCCTCAAACGCACGGCCCATGCCGCGGCAAAGCGATCGTACCCGTAACGGCCAAGACCGGCCCGCTGCACCAGGAAACCGGCATCCGTGACCAAGTTGCCGAGAGTCTGCACGTTCCAGGCGTAAACATGATGGTTCGGCTCATCAGGGTCAAAACGTCGGCCGCGACGGCCGAACTCGTAGGGCACGATCAACACGAGCCGTCCACCCTCGCGCAAGAGCCGAAGTATCCGCGACAGAACCGCCAGCGGATCGGGCGTGTGTTCGAGCACGTGGCGACAGAGGACCACGTCGATACTGCCGTCGGCCACCGTGTTCAGGTCTTCGACAAATTCGATACCCTGTCGCTCCAGGACGGGTCGCAGACCTCGGTGCACGTCATAGCCGAGCTTTCGTCCGCACGGCAGTACGGCCAGGTTCCAGCCCGAGCCCACGCCGTATTCGAGCACGGCGTCCCGCGGGGTCACAAAGTGAGCCAGTTGTGCCGCCCGGCTCGCGGCGACCCATGGCAAGGCGACGTCGGGAATGCCTCGCTTGACCTCATGGTAGGCGCGGCCCTGTCGGCCCTGGTATCGCTGCGTGATGCGTTCGTGGCTGTCCATGACCTCGGCCCCGGGCGCCCCCGCCGACGGGGCGCAGCTTCTGGGTGCGATTATAGGGGCCCGGCAGCGTGATGCAAGGCCGCCGCACGCAGGCCCGGCTCAGTGGAATGGGCCCGACCGGATGGATCTTTCTGGTCGGCCCGGGCGGCGCGGGCTACAATGGCTCTGTTTGAGTCCTGGCACCAGGAGACGACCATGCGGTGGATGAGTGCAGTACTGGCGGCGTTGCTCGTAGGCATCACTCTGCCGGTTTCGGCGGCCGGCGGCCAGACGTCGGTGATCCGCCTGCCGGCGACGAAGGACAACTCGATCGTCCTGGTCGAGGGCGAAACCGAACAAAACGCCGGCCGCCAGGAGCGACTGCGAATCAAGGGCAACCAGCACCTGCTGGCGTTGGATTTCGACTTCGCCCGGTTGCGTGGGCGGCGGGTCCGCTCCGCGAAGCTGGTCTGCCATCAGGTGGACCACACCATCGACGGACTGACGATTTCCACGATCCAGGCGCCGTGGGACGAGTACCGATCCAATGCACTGAGCGGCGGTATCGGTCCGGAACAGGGGTGGGGCTGGACCGGGGCGCGGTTTCCGGCAGTGACGGGGGGCAATTCGTTCTCACGGGTGTGCCAGGCCCCAAGCCGACTGGCCGATGGGGTCTACACGTGGGACATCGACCCCGATCTGGTTCACGCCAACGCCGTCGGGACCGCGTACGGCCTGACGCTGCACGAATGGACGTGCGACTACTCACGGAACCCGCGAGTCTTCTCGCGTGAAGCTCCCCAGCACGGCCCCGTGCTGATCCTCGAAATAGACCCCGCGGCACCCACGCAGCCGCCTGAGCCACCGGCGGGCCTGCACACGAGCGACACGGGCGATGCGGGCAGCCTTCGCCTGCACCTGACCGCGCCGGAGTACGGGTTTGCCTACGAGGTTCGCGTGAATGACCTGCCGCTGGGTCGCTGGAACATCCCCTTCGTTCAGCCGGGTCACCGGCAGACGGTTTTCGTGCGGGATCTGAACATCGTACCGGGGCATCCGGTGAGCCTCCAGGTCCGCACGCTGGATCGCCTGGGCCGCGTGAGCCCCTGGGCGGTCTGCACGGCGACGTGGCCGGGCGGTCGTGAGGACGTGCAGCCGCCACGGGTGGACCCGCCCCCCGCCCGGCCGCCGGATCTGGAAGGGCTTGCCGTGATCCCGGTGATGGACAAATACGACATCCAGGGCCGGCCCATCGGCGACCTGCCGGCGGATTATCGCGTGAACAACCCGGTGTTTGACGGGCGGACCATCCGCCTGGAGGCGGCCCGGGGCGAGGTGGTCTCCTTCCAGGCGTTGCTGCGGGGCCGTGGTCGCGCAGAGGTGCAATGCCGGGTCGACCCCTTCCGCGTGGACCTGTTCAAGGGACTGTACGTGGAGGCAGGCCCGCGACGGATTGTCGATCCGCTGGTGCCGCTGGAGGAGGTCTCGCTGGCCACGGACCATGATACCGTGATCGTGGCGGACGTGTACGTGCCCTTCGATGCCCGGGCCGGGACGCTCGCGGGCGAGTTGGCGGTGTCCGACGGCCGCCGCGTTCCGATCGTGCTGCACGTGCTGGATACGGTGATCGGCCGCGAGGCGTGCTTCGCGTGCGAGATGAACACCTACGGCATGCCCGACGCGGTCGAGACGTTTTACGCCCTGCAACGGGTGGCCTACGACCACCGTTGCCACGTGAATATCCTGCACTATTCGCATCGCACCGCCGCGCCAGGCGCTCGCAAGTGCAACCTGGACATGCGGATGGCCGATGGACGCCGAATGGACGAGCGACGCTACAACGCCATCCAGCCCGGAGCTACGGAAGGATACTGGGACGACTTCGTCCAGGCGTTCGGGCCATACCTGAGCGGCGCGTGTTTCAGCGAGGGGCATCGCGGAGCGGTGCCGGCACCGGGTTTCTACCTGACGTTTCACGAAAGCTGGCCGTTGAACGTGCGGACGTATTTCAACGGCGATCCCGATGCGTACAAGGCCTTCAGGGAGCACCCTGAGTACGCGGCGACGTTTGTGGCGATCTTGAAGGACTTCATCGTAGCGGCCCGACAACAAGGCTGGACCCGGACGGGTTTTCAACTGTATCTGAACAACAAGGGCTCGCTGGACGACCCCTCGCGAAGCCCGTGGATTCTGGATGAGCCGGCGAGCTACTGGGACTACCGGGCTCTGGCGTTCTATGCCGACCTGACTCAGCAGGCGAAGGGCCGGGAATGCCCCGTCACGATTGACTACCGGATCGACATTTCACGGCCACAGTTCGACCGCGGCGAATTGGCCGGCAAGGCCGATCTCTGGGTGGTCAGCACGGACGCGATGCGGGCCTATCCCCGGCTGATCACCGACCGGACCGAACGCACCGGCGAGCGGGTCTGGGTCTATGGCACAACCAACGACGTGGAGCAATCGAATCGACAGACCCTGGCGTGGACCGTGTGGGCGTATCGACACGGAGCGCAGGGCGTGGTCCCGTGGCAGACGGTCAACCGCAACGCAACAGCCCTCCGTCAAGCGGACCCATTAGGCCTGTTCATCTTCGACCGGGATGCGGACGGCCGCCCGACGATCCGGCATTCCCTGCGGCTCAAGGCGTATCGACAGGCCGAACAACTGATCGAACGGCTCGAACACCTGCGGGAAAAACAGGGCCTCAGCGACGGTCAGATCGGCAGGATCATCGATCGGTTCTTCGACGGAGGCGGCACCGTGCGGCGACAAAACGAGGCCGATGCGGGAACGGCGCACTACGACCGCCTCGATCCGTGGGCCTTCTGGCGTCTGAACCAAGCCCTCGGACGCCTGCTGGAGCCCTGACCCCACAGGGTCCTCGGCCAACAGGCACCGGACCGTCGGTCCGCCACGGGCGCAGGCCGCAGGTCAGAACTGACCAGGGAAACCACCCCCCCGCATCATCTCACGGCCGCGAGGGTCCATCTCCAAGGGCATCCGTTGCTGCCGCAGTGCACTGTCCAGCTTGTTGCGGTAGTGGGTCCTCGCGACATACTGGATGGGCCCTTGCTGCTCGGACTGTTTGATCTCCTCGTAGAGACTCCGCACAGGGGCGGGCCAGTTGCGATTGGTAACGGGGAAACGATCCATGTCGCCTTCGTTCCTGGCATAGAGTATCTCACGCAGATCCCGTCGACTCAGCGCCGTGCCGGCGGTCAACCACGTGGTCGAGGTCACCACGTCCACCAACACCGCATCGGTGCTGAAATCAATCTTCTGGGGCCCTGTGGGAGCGCCGCCGGTCCCGCCATACCGATCGAGACCCGGGTATTCGGGCGTCATCAACCTCTCCCGGCCGTCGAACCCCCCGGCGGCGGTGGGCCGCTCCGGTTGGACCTCCACCTCCCGGCCGATCGGCTCGCCGCAATGCACGGTGAA
>DSDH01000306.1 GCA_011055475.1 Phycisphaerales bacterium
ACCCGGCGCTTGATGGGTCGGGGCGTCCGTGGGCGTGCCACCCGGCGACGCATAGCCCCGCAGGGGCGTCAGTGCCATAGCCGGCGGCGTGAGCCGCCGGTGGCAGCCCCCCCATTCAGAATCCGCAGCCCCGAAGGGGCGGCACCGGCGGGACCGTCGGCCAGGCGGTCGGTGAGCCAGCGGGCGGTCTGCGTCGCGGGGCGGTGTTTCGGGAGGATGGCTCGGTCGAGTACGTCGCACAGAGGCAGGACGTGCTTTATCGCGTGACGGTGGTGCCGGATTGAAGGTGGGCGGCTCTGGGATTGTGGGCGCCGCACAAATCGGGTATGATCCCGGCGGGGAATGGACCGTGGCTTGAGGCGGGCGGTTTTCGCGATGATCGTGGTGGTGGATTACAACGTGGGCAACGTCCAGAGCGTGCGCAACGCCCTGGACTATCTGGGCATCGAGGATGCGCTCAGCGCGGACCCGGCGGTCCTGCTTGGCGCCGACGGCATCATCCTGCCGGGCGTCGCGGCGTTCGGCTTCGCGATGCGGCAGTTGGGCGACCTGGGGCGGGTCGTGCGCGAGGCGGCCCTGGGCGGCACGCCGCTGCTGGGCATCTGCGTCGGCCATCAGCTCCTGTTCGAGCGCAGCGATGAGCTGGGTGAGCACGCCGGCCTGGGCCTGGTCGCCGGGCGGATCGTGCCGATCCCGCGCCAGGCGGGGCTTTCGATCCCGCACATGGGCTGGAACGCCGTGCAACCCGATGGGCCGATGGACCTGTTCGAGGGCCTGGGGCCGCAGGAGCACTTTTACTTCGCGCATTCGTTTTACGCCGAGGTGACCGATCCCGAGGCCCGCGTCGCGTGGGTGGACTATGGCGGTCGTCGCGTCGCCTCGGTGCAGAAGGGCAACATCTACGGCGTGCAGTTCCACCCGGAAAAGAGCGCCCCCGTCGGCCTGCACGTGCTGCGGAACTTCGAGGCCCTCTGCCGCAGACGCCCGCACGTCGCAGGCTAGGAGTCTGTTGAAAGAGGTCTTCTGTTTGTCACCCCGGACCCCGGATCGAGTCCGGGGCAGGCTCTGATCCGGGGGGCCAGGTTCGACATAGGGTGTATTCGCCGCGTGTAAAGCGTGGATTCCGGGTCCAGCCGGGAATGACAGGCTTCAAGGGCCACCGCGGCTGAGGCCAGAATCATGTGGGATCTTGAGACACCGCAACCGGCCAAGCTGATCGTGGGGGTTCTCGCATCGGATGGCGAGGCCCTGGCGGCGGCGCGGGCGGCGCTGGCCGAGGCCTTCGGTTCGCTGGATCTGACCAGCGACATCTGGCCCTTCGAGCACACCGACTATTACCGCGAGCAGGCTGGCCCCGACATTGTGCGGCAGTTCGTCACCGCCGAGCGGCTGGTCGATCCGGCGACGCTGGCGGCGATCAAGCATCGCACGAACGACCTGGAACGCACGCTGGCCGATCAGCTCGCCCGGCCCTGGCCGCGACCGGTCAACCTCGACCCCGGCCTGATCGAGCCGGCCAAGCTCGTGCTGGCCTCGACGAAAAACTTCTCCCACCGCGTGTATCTGGGCGATAGGATGTACGCCGAGGTGACGCTCACCTACAGCAAAGGGGCGTGGCAGGCGATGCCGTTCACCTTCCCGGACTTCCGCGAGGGCCGCTACCACGGGTTCTTCGACCGGGCCCGGCGACGGCTCATCGAGCAGCGTCGCCAGGCCGGCGTCGGTTGAGCACCGTGGAGGCGACGACGCAACGGATGATGGTTTGGACAAGGGAGATCGCGTGACCGAGCGTGCGTGGTGGGTGACGGGGGCGGTGGGGCTGCTGTGCGGCTCATTCGTGGGCTCGGGGCTGCTGACCGTGCTCGTGCGGCGCGCGGCCCTGCGGGTGGGCTTTGTCGCCACGCCCCGCGAGGACCGCTACCATCGCGGCGTGGTGCCGCTGGGCGGGGGCATCGCGATCTTCTGGACCATCGCCCTGGTCCTGCTCGTCGGCATCCTGGCGGTGCACGTCGCTCCGGTGGTGGCGCCGCGGGGTATCGGGCCCTACATCGAGGGCTTCGCGAACCGGACGCCCGAGCTGCTCATCGTGCTGGGCGTGGCGCTGCTGCTGCACGCCGTCGGTCTGTACGATGACCGCCGGCGCCTCGGCCCCGGCGTCAAGCTGTTGGTGCAGATCGCGGCGGCGACGATCGCCGCCGTCTTCGCCGACATCCGCGTGGAGCTGTTCATCGAGAGCAGGGCCATCACCACCGCGCTGTCGGTGGTGTGGATCATCGTGGTCATCAACGCTTTCAACTTCCTGGACAACATAGACGGCGCAGCCGCCGGAATCGCCCTGATCGTCTGTGCGGTGCTCTTCTGGGCGGCCGTCCTCGCCGGGCAGGTACTGGTCGGCGGGATGGCCCTGCTGCTGATCGGCAGCCTGGCGGGCTTCCTGCTGTTCAACTGGCCGCCCGCCCGGATCTTCATGGGCGACGCCGGCAGCCTGATCGTGGGCTTCTTCGTGGCGTTGCTGACCCTGCGCACGACGTACTATCACCAGGACCAGGGCGGCGGGGTTTTCGCCGTGTTCATGCCGCTGGTGGTGCTGGCCGTACCCCTCTATGACTTCGCCAGCGTGACGCTGCTGCGGCTGGCCCAGGGCAAGAGCCCGTTCGTCGGGGATACCCAGCACTTCTCGCATCGGCTGCGACGCCGCGGCCTGAGCGACCGGCAGACGGTCCTGACGCTGTACCTGGCGACGCTGTGCACGGCCGTCGCGGGCGTGTTCCTCTTCCAGGTGGACCTGCTCGGGGCGGTGCTCATCTTCGCCCAGACGCTGATGATCCTGGCGATCATCGCCGTCTTCGAGACCACCGGCGGCGCCGGACGGCGCTGACCAAGATGCAGACGGGCCTACCGTAATGGGCGAACCAGAAGCTCCTGGATCTCGATCTTCATCGGACCGAACTCGGCGCCCGGATGCACCTGGAAGCCGATCCGTCCGTGGTCGGTCGTATCATCCTGCACATCCGCGACCTTTGTGCCATTCAGCCAGATCTGAACGTGGCGGCCCTTCGCCCGGATCCGGGTGATGTTCCAGCCATCGCGGTTGACGAGCTTCTCATCGGTGTTCATGGCCAGGAACATCTTGCCCGGGCAATACAGCGTGCCCGACCAGCAGACGGGGTTCTTCCATTCGAGGATGTCGGCCTGGTAGGCGACCTGCGGCGACTGGTATCGGAACCAGATGCCGCTGTTGCAGGGCCAGTGGGCCCGCCAGGCGCTGGTCAGCTCGAAATCGTCGAACTCGGCCTCGGTGAACAGATCGCCGGGGGCGTTGTCGGCGCCCTGGGTGCCGACCAGGATGCCGTTCTCAACCGTCCACCGGGCGTTGCCCTCAGGTCGCCAGCCCGTCAGGTCCTTGCCGTTGAACACGGGCGTGAGGGGCTTTTCACCCAGCAGTTCGGCGACCTTGGGCTCGATGGCCCGGGCCCAGATGCGGTAGCCCGCCTCGTTGGGGTGCAGGTAATCGGGCATGATCTCCTGCGGCAGCGCGCCGTCGGGGCCCAGGAAATGCTCGTTGATGTCCAGGTAATGGATCATCTTGCCGTCGGCGATCTTCGAGGCCAGCAGCGAGGCCCTGGCATTCTTCTCGCGCTGGGCCGAGGACTCCGGGCCCCGCGGGAAGATCGCCAGGATCAGGATCTTGGTCTTCGGGCACTTGGTCTGGATGCGACGGCAGATGGCGATGATGCCGTCGGCGATCTCCTCGGCGGTGTTGTCGTTGCCGTTGGAGTTGTTGGTGCCGATCATGAGGACGGCCAGCTTGGGACTGATGCCCTCCAGGTGGCCATGGTCGAGCCGCCAGAGCACGTGCTGCGTGCGGTCACCGCTGAAACCCATGTTGACGGCGTTCCGGGGAGCATAGTAGAGGTCCCAGTAGATCCGCCCGCCGCCCTCCCAACCGTGGGTGATCGAATCGCCGATGAACAGCAGATCGACATTGCCCTGGCGGGCGCGCTCATTGACCGCGTCGTTGCGCAGGGTCCACCAGCTATGCCGGTGGGCCGGCTCGAGGGCCGAATGCGCCGCCCATGCGGAAGACACGATCGCAATCAGAAGGAGTACCACCACGCTGCGTTGAAGTCGGATTTTCATCGTTCGTTCTCCTCACGGGGTCACGGGCTCGCGCCGCGGCTCAATGCCGCGGATCGCACACACCACGCTAACCGAGGGGAGGGGGAAAATCAACCTCACACTTGGAGCCGCATCCACCGTGGCTTGGGCGGGTCGCGGGGCCGTGTGTAGGGATCAGGGCGCCTGTAGGGCCGCCCCGGCCACGCCACCGCCGGAAAATTGTCCATTCAGACCTTCCGGACAACCGAACGATACGTCCCGTAATCTTCGCTCGACTCCCATCAAAGAGGTGCTCTTTGGGGACGATGAGATCGTTGCGGCCGATAATCACGGCCGTTTCAGGGTCGGTTGCTTCGGGCGTGTTTAACGGTAGAGTTTATGTAAGCAGATCGCGCAGGAGGCGCGCCGGGAGAAAACCCATGAGTCAGCGTTTGCGACAATACGTCCGGCGCAGGGCGGCGCAGCAGTCACAGGGGCATCCCGCCGGGAAGCGATCCGAACAGGCGGATCGCGGACGGAGTTCTGCCTCGGGCCGCCGGCACGTCTCGGCCTTCTGCGGTGAGCAATGGACCCTCAATGCGCCCGGCCAGTCCGGGCAGTGCTTCCCGAAACGCCACGCTTGATGTCCTGCCAGGCGCAGACGCGATCGAAGGGCGCTGCGCAGACTTCTGTACACGGGCCCGTTTGTGGGCATGGTTTCGAAAGGGGAGAACGATGAAACGCATGTGGTTAATGATCGGAATGCTGGTGGCCGTCGTCGGTTCGGCCCGGAGCGCCGAATACTACGTGCCCGACGACTTCGCGACGATTAAGGAGGCGATCAGCGCCTGCGTGGACAACGACACGGTGATCGTCCGGCCCACGGTCGACGCCGAGGGCGTGCTGACGCCCCACGTGGAGTCCGAGATCGCCTTCCTGGGCAAGGCCATCACGGTCCGCAGCACGGACCCCGATGATCCCGACGTCGTGGCCAACACGGTCGTGGCGGGCACGGGATTGGGACACGTGTTCGCGTTCGCCAACAGCGAGGGACCCGGGTCGGTGCTCAAGGGCCTGACCATCACCAACGGGTTCTTCTTCCAGGGCGGCGGCATCTGGTGTGCCGGCGGCAGCCCCACGATTCAGCAGTGTGTCATTGCCGGCAACACCAGCATGGGCAGCGGCGCGGGGGTGTATTGCGAGGATGCCGACTCCAGCCCCATCCTGGACCGCTGCGTGCTGATGGACAACGTGGCCGGGAGCTTCAACGGCTTCGGTGGAGCGGTGTACGCCTACGGGGGCAGTCCCGTGCTGCGGAACTGTCTGATCGTGGGCAACGTGGCCCAGTATGGCGGCGCGTTATATCTCCAGGAGGCGGTCGAGCCCGTGATCGAGGGGTGCACCATCGTGGATAACGTGGCCACCCTGGGCGCCTCGGCGGTGTACTGCCAGGGCCAGACGAACCTGTGGGTCGAGAACACGATCTTCTGGGGCAACGTCTGTGAGCCCACGGCGAGCGTGGATGCGGTGATCTACGCGACCGGCGCGGTGGAAGGCGCGTCGGCCTGGATCGACTACAGCGTCGTCCAGGGCGCGCCCGAGAGCGTCGTGGCCGCGGGCGAGCGGGCCATCCTTCTGGGTGCGGCGGTGTTGACCGACGATCCCTTGTTCGTGCAGCCCGGCGCGTTCGACGGCGCGGGTGGGTTCCTGCCCGGCGACTACCACCTGCAGGAGGGCTCGCCCTGCATCGACGCGGGCAACCCCGACTTCGCGGCCTATCCCGGCGAGGCGGACCTGGACGGTGAGGCCCGCGTGCAGGGGGCCGCGGTCGACATCGGGGCCGATGAGACGCCCGCCCTGGAGCTCGTCGAGGCGGATGTCCGCGTCGTGCCCAACCAGATCTACAGGAACCTGCCCTGCCGGTGGATTCTGTGCATGGTCCGGATCGATCATCCTGAGTATGGGGTGCGGGACATCGACCGCGACAGCGTGGTCTTGAACGACACCCTGCGGCCCGTGCACGTATACACGATGCGGCACATCTTGATCGCCCGGTTCGAGAACAAGCACGTGCTCAACACGCTGGCGGCCGGCGACGGCGAGGTGAACCTGACCGTCAGCGGACGGTTCAAGGACAACGTGGCCTGGGCCGGCGAGGATCAGGTCGAGGTCAAGACCTTCCACTGGCGCTGGCGGCACTGGATGAAGAACCTGCGTTATGGCCGCTGGTTCTGATAATACCGCAAGGAAAGACGCCACGTCCCGACGGCCCCCCGCGTGCCAGACACGCGGGGGGCTTTGTTTTTGCCAAAACAGCCGCCCCCCAGACATCAGATTTCCTATATTCTAAACGGGGGTGCACTCCGTGCATTCCGATTCCGGGGGGGTGATCCTTCCGATTCGTCATTGGGAGGGCCGACTGATGAGGACAAACCGAAGACAAGCGAAATCGCGGCGCCGGGGCATCGCGTTGATGCTGTCGCTGCTGTTCCTGGCCGTGTTCGGCACGCTGACGCTCGGCATGTTCACCATGTCCGCGGCGAACGCCCAGATGGCCTCGAACCATCACGGGTCGAACACGGCGATGGGGGCGGCCCTGTCGGGGCTGGAATGCGCCAAGTACCTGATCGCACGGACGCCCACGTTCAGCACGAATCGCAACACGGTGACCGATAGCGAGGCCGACCAGATCTGGGCCAACCTGTGCGCGACGGTGCGGAACACGGCGGTCGGCGGCCTGACCGTCGCCGATCCCGCCCGTTTTACCGACGCCGGGGGCAGCGGCGATGAGATGCTCACCGGCGCGGTGAACTTCGGCGCCAGGGGGGAACACTTCAACGTGCGGTTCTACCGGTATGACGACGACCCCCGAACGCTCCACGTGGCCAGCGTTGGTCTGGACGATCAGATTCGACGGACCGTTCAGATGGACGTGCGCGTGACCAAGGAGGCCCAGGTCCTCAACTACGCCATCGCCAGCCGCGGGCGCATGTGGGTCACGCAGAACTCCATCATCCATGGGCCCATCTACAGCACGTGGAACCGCCCCGACGTCGGCGCGGGCATCGAGACGACCGCCGACACGATCGTCGAGGGCACGATCAACACGGCGATTCCCCTGGAAGATTTGCAGGCCCATAACCTCCAGATGGAGACGCTGGACGAGAACAACCAGCCCGTGTTCGACGAGTGGGGCAACCGCGTCGTCAGCCCCGACGACAAGATCCAGGGCCGGCACGAGGGGATCAACTACGGCGTACAGTGCGACGACATGCCCGGCATGCGGGCCGAGGACTATGACACGAGCATGTACAAGAGCCTGTGCAGCACGATCGGCGAGCACAGTCGGATCCAAACCGAGTACTTCCCTCATGCCGAGGGGGATTTCGGCACGCCCAGCTCGAGCTCCAGCAAGCGGTACTATCGCCGCGTCTACGAGAACCAGACGTTCAGCAACGTGACGATTCCCAAGGGCACGCACGCCCTGTTCAAGAACTGCACCTTTGAAAACGTCCTGTTCGTCGAGACCAACCAGACCTACCAGGACAGCAGGAGCCTGACGAACAACATTCGGTTCGAGGACTGCACCTTCAACGGGGCGATTGTCACCGACGTGCCCAGCACGAGCACCCATTGGAGCTGGTGGACGCGCAACGTGCTGTACTTCACGGGGGAAGCGACGTTCCAGAACCAGTCGCAGTTCCAGGAGACGACGATTCTGGCGCCCAACTTCAACGTCAACCTGGGCAACACCGGTGAGTTCGAAGAGGGCGGCGGCAACAAATTGCACGGGGCGATCGTGGGCGGCATCGTGGACGTCCGCGGCAACGCGGAAATCCACGGCACGATCATCAGCATGTTCGACACGAGCGCCTACTCCCGCGGATACATCACGAACATCGGCGCCGCCGACGACGGGGGCAGCGAGGGCGCCGGGTACGCGGGCGGCACGATCGAGATTACGCCCGATCCCGATCAGTTGCTGCCCAGCGGCATCACCACGCCCATCATCGTTCAGCCCCGGTACGAAACCTACCGGGAGACCCTGTAAGGCTTACAGGCGCAGCCTGTCTGGTTGCACGTCACTGGACGCAGGCAAACCATGATAACCGAGACGCTCATCCTGTTGGTGATGGCGGTGTTCGTCCTGGGACCTCTGGTCACGGCGCTGGTGGCCGACGAGCGTCCCGTCGAACCCGCGGGGCCCGCGGAGGTCGGCTGGCAACCCGCCCAGGACGGCGGCGAGGCCATGCCCGAGTACTTCGCGGCCGACGGCGAGCAGGATGGACCCAACGAGTAGCCGATCCTGAATGGACGGACCGTCCGGACCTTTCCGGGCGGTCTTTTTTTGTGCGCGGAGGGCTCAGTTCCTATGCCCCGTCCCGGCCCAGTTGTCGGATGACGTCGATCAGGGCCTGGGTGCCATCGCGGCCCCGACCCCGAGCGGCCAGGGCCTCCAGAAGCTGGGTCACCAGCGCCGTGCCGGGCAGGGGCTGTCCGATCCGACGGGCATGGTCCAGCACCAGCCGCAGGTCCTTCAATTGCAGGTCCACCATGAACGCCGGGGCCATGTCGCCGGCGAGCACCTTGGCACCGAGAACCTTCAGCGAGTGGCTGCCCGCGGCCCCGGCGCTGGTCGCCGCCAGCGTCGTCTCCAGGTCCAATCCGGCCTTTTCGGCGAACGCCAGGCCCTCGGCCATGCTCATCAGCGTGTGGATCACCATGACCTGGTTGGCCAGCTTGGTGGTCTGGCCCGACCCGACCGGCCCGCAGTGCGTGATCGTCCGGCCCATGGCCTCGAGGATCGGACGGACCCGCTCGACGACCTCGACGGGGCCGCCAACCATGATCGACAGCTTGGCCTCAATCGCGCCCTTTTGGCCCCCACTGATAGGCGCATCGAGCAGTTGCACACCCTTCTCGGCCAGTCGTCTGGCCATCTTCACCGTGGCGTCGGGGCTGATGGTGGACATGTCGATGCAGACCATGCCCGGCCGGGCCGCTTCGATGACGCCGTCCGGACCCAGCAACACGGCCTGAACATCCGGTGTGTCGGTCACGCACGTGATCACCACGTCCACCTTGGCGGCGGCCTGCGCGGGGCTGTCGGCCCAGGCGGCGCCCGCATCGAGCGCGGCCTGGGCCTTGGAGCGCGTGCGGTTGTGAACGGTGACCACGTACCCTGCGGCCAAGAGATTGCAGGCCATGGGCCCGCCCATGATCCCCGTGCCGACAAACGCGA
>DSDH01000521.1 GCA_011055475.1 Phycisphaerales bacterium
GATGTGGATTGTGCTGTTTCTGGCGGGGCTGGCGGGCTGCCGCGCGGAGGCCCCGCCCCAGACGCCCGCCACGGCCACGCGGATCGTGTCCTTGGCCCCGAACCTGACGGAGATCCTGTTTGCGTTGGGCTTGGGGGATCGGGTGGTGGCGGTGACCCAGGACAGCAACTGGCCGCCGGAAGCCGCCAAGCGCCCCCACGTGGGCACGTTTTGGCAGCCAAATATCGAGGCGGTCGTAGGGGCCAGGCCGGATCTGGTCGTGACATTGGCCTTCGGGCAGCAACGCGAATTGGCCGAGCGCCTCCGGGGCATCGGTTGCCGCTGTCTGACGGTCAAGATCGATCACGTTGCGGAATTGTATGCGGCGATTGAGCAAATCGGCGCGACGACGGGCACTGCGGGCCGGGCGGCCGTGTTGATCGACCGGATGCGCGCGGACTTGGCCACGATCGAGAAAGACGCCGGCTCGGCCCGGCCCAAGGTGCTCTGGGTGGTGCAGCGCCAGCCCCTCCGGGTCGCAGGGACCGAAACGTTCGCCGACGAGATGATCCGGCTTGCGGGGGGGCAAAACGCGATGGGTTCGACGATTCAGAAGTATCCTCCGATCGGCATCGAACAGGTGGTGGCGTCGGCCCCGGATGTGATCCTTGAGCCGTCCATGGGAGGCGCGGATCTGGCCTCGGCCCGCGAGCAGGCCCGGCAATACTGGTCGGCGCTGCCCTCGGTGCCCGCCGTTCGGGATGGCCGGGTTTACATCATTGACGGTGACAAGGCCAGTCGGCTCGGTCCGCGACTGCCGGAGGGTGTTCGGCTGGTGGCCGAGGTCATACGGGACGCGGGAGCGGGCCCATGAGTCGGCCGCTGACGGGGCGGTTACTGGCTGCTCAGGTGGCGGCATCGGTCGGCGTCTTGGTCGCCGTCGTGCTGGCCTGCTGCCTGGTTGGCACTCAGCCGGTCGACATTGGGCGGGTGCTGGCCGGGCCCGGTCCGGCGGGGTCGCCGAACCTGGACTATGAAATCGTGGTTCGCATTCGCCTGCCGCGGGTGATGCTGGCCGGCGTGGTGGGCATGGCGTTATCCTGTGCCGGGGCGGTGTTTCAGGCCCTGCTTCGCAATCCGCTGGCCGACCCCTATATCCTGGGCATATCGAGCGGGGCGGGCCTGGGCGCGGCGGTGGCGGTGATGGTGCCCGGCATCGCGGCGTGGTCGCTGGAGGGGGTTGTTGGCCCGGTCACGTGTCTGGCGTTCGCGGGGGCGTTGGCGACCGTGGGGCTCGTCTCGGCTATCGGCCGGGTCGCCGGCGGAGGAGGGACGACAAGCCTTCTCTTGGCGGGCGTGGTCGTCAACGCGTTTCTTAGCGCCGTCATCCTGTTTCTCATATCGGTGGCGGGAGGGCATCAGCTCCAGACCACCATTTTTTGGCTGATGGGGCATCTGAACACGGCCGCGTTGCAAGGGGGGCGGGCGATCGGCCTGGCCGCTCTGATCGTCGTGGCCGGGGCGGTGGTGTTGTTTCGGCTGGGGCCGGCCCTGAACGTGCTGAGTTTCGGACACTCTGATGCGCAGACGGTGGGTGTGCACGTCAAGGCGGTCCACCGGACGGCGCTGGGGGTGGCGTCGTTGGTGACGGCCGTGGCGGTGAGCTTCAGTGGATTGGTGGGGTTTGTGGGGTTGGTCGTCCCCCACGCCGTGCGGCTGGTGTTTGGGCCGGATCACCGCCGGCTGATCCCCTTGGCCGGGCTGTATGGGGCGGCCTTTCTGATCGTCGCGGACACCTTCGCACGGGTGGTTGTGGCTCCTGCGGAGTTGCCCGTGGGGGTGGTTACGGCGATGGTGGGCGGGCCGTTTTTCCTCGTGCTGCTGGCGCGGTATGCCCGCGGGCGTCGATGGGGACAAGGATGAACATGATCGAAGTCCATGGCGTGTCGTTCCACTATCCCGGCCAGGAGGTCCTGCGGCAGATCACGTTCAACGTACCGGCGGGGCGGTTCCTGGCCGTGGCCGGGCCCAACGGATCGGGGAAAACCACGCTCGTGCGACTGCTTGGCGGATTGCTCAAGCCCTCGGCGGGGCGAATCGTGATCGACGGGGCGGCGATGGGCTCCTACAACGCCCGGACCCTGGCGCAGAAGATCGCGGTTGTCCGGCAGGACATGATTCCCAGCTTTGCGTACACGGTTTATGAGACGGTCATGATGGGCCGGACGTGCCATTTCGGGCCGCTGGGCTTCGAGACCGAACAGGATCGACAACTCGTCCTTGCGGCCATGCGCGAAACCGAGGTGGAGGCCTTTGGATCGCGTCGGCTTACCCAGATCAGCGGTGGGGAGCGCCAGCGGGTCTACCTGGCCCGGGCCCTGGCGCAGGACACGCCGATCATGCTTCTGGATGAGCCGACGAGCTTCCTGGACTTGCGGCATCGGGTAAGGTTCTTCGACCTGCTGCGGCGTCTCCAGTCCGCGCAGGGCAAGACGATCGTGGCGATCACCCATGACCTCAACCTGGCGGCTCAGTATTGCGATGAGATGCTGCTGCTGGGCGGTCCGGGGCGGTCTGAGCACGGGCCGGTGGGGGAGGTCTTCCGCGCCGAACGGATCGAGGCCTGCTTCGGCGTGAAGGTGATCCAGGGCCGTCTGGGTGGGGTGGACGTGGTCTTGCCGGTGGGCACAAAACCGTCCTAGAGGAGCGTCACGCCTTTTACAAGCCCTTGTGTGAAAACGCGTTACGTTCAATTCACAGGGTGGCGCGTTTTTTGCCCAGATCGCCCTTTTTCTCCTTCCCAAATGGACCGATCACCGTATACTAGTCGATTCTATGTACGGGCGGACCGAACCGGTCCGCTCTGACCGAGTACATATTGAGGAAAGTGTCCGTCGTGGCGAAGAAGACGGCGAAGAAAAAGAAGCATTCGCCCCGGAAGAAGGGTCGTGCGACGACCCCGAAAAGCCCAAAGACCAGCGCACCCAGGAAGAAGGTGGCTAAGAAGGCGACCAAGAAGGTGACGAAGAAGACGACCAAGAAGACAACGCCCAAGGCGGCGACCAAGAAGACCGCAGCGAAAAAGGCTACAAAGACCAAGGCTTCGACAAAGAAGAGCAAGTCCGCCAGTAAGCCTCGGACCGGCCGTCGGTCTTCGGCCAGCCCCCTCAAGCCCGCGGAGATCGAGCATTTCCGTCAGCTCTTGTTGGAGAAACGGGCGGAGCTGATCGGGGACGTGAGCCTGATCGAATCGGAGGCTCTCAAGAAGTCGCGACTGGACGCCGCCGGCGATCTGTCCAGTATGCCGATTCATATGGCCGATATCGGGACGGATAATTTTGAACAGGAATTCGCCCTGGGGTTGATGAGCAGCGAGCGCAAGATCCTGTTGGAGATCGAGGCGGCCCTGCAACGAATTCGCGATGGCCGTTACGGGGTCTGTGAGGGTACGGGCAAGCCCATCGGCAAGAAGCGACTGGAGGCGATTCCCTGGGCACGGTACTCCATGGAGTACGCGCAGATGGTCGAGAAGGGGCTGGTGGAAGAAGGCGAACGCGTCGGCGGTTATGAGGGCTGGGAGGACGGCGCTGGCGCGGAAGACGGGGAAGGCGATCTGGACTTTGAGGACGACACCGAGGGCGACGAAGAGGTCGATCCGTTCGAGTATCTCAACGATGACGACGAGGACGAGGGTTACTGAGGTCTTCGTTTGACTCTGTGACGACAACAGGCCCGTCCGTGCTCCGGCAAGGCGGGCCTTTTTTCATGGTTGGCTTCGCCGAATCACAAGGCAAAGGCGAGGAGACGGTTTATGGGTTCATGGCGATGTCCGGTGTGCGGTCGGGTTGCGGGACCGGATGATATCCCGATCGCCGAGCTTCTCCGGAAGCAGCCGCACTTCCCGTTCTGTTCGAATCGCTGCCGACTGGTGGACCTGAACGCGTGGTTGGACGCCGATTATCGGATCGAGGGTGAACCAAAGGCTGCAAACGGGTCGCCGGACTCGCCAGACATGGCGATGGGCGAGTAGCCGGGGTGCTTTCTGCTGGAACCGCGGGGGCGTATGGCCGATAATGAGAGCATGTTTGCGTGAAATCGGCCGGGGTGATCCCGCAGGAAGCCAATGCCCATGACGCTGGAAGAACAGCTTCAGAATCTTTGGGAGAACATGGCGTTCGCCAGGTTATTGCGGACGTTCCGGCTGGCGGTCGCGCCGAGCCGGCTGATCCTGGCGGGCCTGACGATTCTGGTGGTGTGTTCCACGGGGGCGTTTCTGGACTGGCTGCGGCCGACGGTGCTCGTGGATGACCGGTATCCGCCGAAGGTGCGGCTTTCGGATTTCACGCGGCAGGAGAGTCGCACCGAGCTCGACGCGTTCGCCACCGATCGTCGGTTGATCCGATATTTTCAGGACAGCCACAGGCCGGGGGATGGCCACACGCACTGTGAGGGGGTGTTCACTACGTTGTGGAACTTCGGCTCGGCCCGGTTCACGCAGGCCACGGTGTCCCTGCTGGCCCCGGACGGCCGCGGCGTGTTGGCGCGGCTGGCGGATATGTTCACCGATCTGTGGATGTGTCTGGTGGCCCTGTACTGGGCGGTACGGTATCATCCGGTGTATAGCCTGGTATTCCTGGCCGTCTGCTTCCTGGCGTTCATTCTCGGCGGCGGGGCGATCTGTCGCAGCGTGGCCCTCGAGTCCGCACGGGGGGAGAAGCCGGGACTGATTGAGGTTTTGCAGTTCAGCCTGCGGCGTTTCGGGGCGTTGGCGGCCGGTCCGGCCCTGTCGGCGGTCGTGATGCTTGTCTTTGCGGGGGCGTTGGTGCTTCTGGGGGTGGTGCTGCGCATTCCGCGGGCCGGTGAGCTGGTGCTGGGCCTGGGGCTGGGGATCGGCCTGATCTTCGGCCTGTTGACGGTGTTGATGCTGTTGGGGACGACGGTGGGCGGCAGCCTGATGCTGCCCGTGATCGCCTATGAGGCATCGGATGGATTCGACGCGGTCAGCCGGTCCTTCCGCTATGTGTTTTCGCAGCCGTGGTGGATGGGGTTCTACCTGTTGATCGCCGGATTGGTGGGGGCCGTTTCGTACCTGTTCGTGCGCCTTTTCGTCTATCTGGTGCTGATCGTGACGTACGGCATGGTGTTTCTGGGCGTGGCCGGCGATCCCATGCGGGTCGAGAAGCTCAGGCGCCTCTGGCCTCGGCCGGGTTTTTACGACTTGATGGGGTCGGGACCGGCGGTCGTCGGCTGGTCGGAGACGGTGGGAGGCGTACTTATCCGGATCACGATGCTGGGCGTGGTCGGGCTGGTCGTGGCCTACGTGGTGAGCTTCTACTTCAGCGCCAGCACGGTCATCTACTCTCTATTGCGACAGAAACTGGACAGGATTGCGCCCGATCGGGTTTACGTGAAGCTCGACGAGGTGGTGGACGGCGGCGTGGATGCGCCTCCGCCACGGGAACGGGTCGATTCGTCAGCAAAGGACTTATCGGTATAAACTATGGCGCAGCGCATTCTCAACGGTCTGCGAAGAGTCATCCGGCGGCGTCTGGGCCCGGGAGGCCGGGGCGCGGAGTGGTTCGTTCGGTATCGACGGGTGCTGATCGTGCTGGCCCATACCGTGGCCTTCGTGGTGGCCCTGTTCTTCTCTTTTCTGTTGGCGCACCAGATGCGACTGGAGCGCCGGTGGGCCGTTTACCCGTTTCCGATCCTACTGGCGGTCGCCGTCCCCTTGAAATTGCTGATCTTCGGGTTCTTTCGGCAATTTCGGGGGTGGTGGCGGTACGTGGGTATCAGTGATCTGGTGGAGATCGCCAAGGCGTCAATCGCCAGCGCGATTGTCTTGATGGCCCTGTGGTATGCCTACGGCTTTGGCTTGGTGGATACCTATGCACGATTCGGCGGGGCATCGGTAGCCGGGCGGATCGCCGATCTGACGGATCAGATCGGCAGCCTCTCACGGGATTACCGGCTGACCGCCAGCGACGAGATGCGGCGGGAGATGCGGCCCCGGCTGTATGACTTGCAGGCCGAGCGGGCGAATCTGCGAGGACTGCTGGACCTCTTGGAGATCAGCCGGATTCGCCATTATTCCCGGTTGGTGGGGCAGGCAAGCAGTCTGGAGGAAAGCCAAGAGCGGGAGTTGAAGTTCGCCGAGGTGCGCTCGCGACAGCGGGCGATCGAAGGCGTCATCATGCTGGATTTGTTCCTGACGATCATGGTGCTGGCCGGCTTTCGCATGCTCATCCGGATGTATCACGAGGAGTTTTTCGCGGAGCCGGGCGAATCGCTGAAGCGGCTGCTGATCGTGGGGGCGGGCAACGCCGGCGAGGCACTGGCACGTGAGCTGTTGCGGGATCGGGTGAACCGGTTTCACGTGGTCGGGTTCGTGGACGATGACCCGGCCAAGCAGGGCATGAGCATTCACGGCGTGAGCGTCCTGGGACGGGTGGACGATCTGCCGAGGTTGTGCGAAAAGCACAGCATCGACGAGATCGCGATCGCCATGCCCAGCGCCAGCCGCAAACGGCTGAGGCAGGTCGTGCAGATCTGCCAGGGGACTAAGCTGCGATTTCAGACGGTGCCGTCGATCACGGACATCGCCTCGGGCAAGCTCCGCGTATCGCAGATTCGAGACGTGGATATCAATGACCTGCTGGGCCGGGACGTGGTCGAGTTGGACCTGGCGCAGATCAAGGCGTTCTTGAAGGACAAGGTGATCCTGGTCACGGGCGCCGGCGGCTCGATCGGCTCGGAAATGTGCCGGCAGGTGTGCCAATTCGGCCCGGCGCGGCTGGTGCTGGTCGAGCAGGCGGAGAACCCCCTGTTCGAGATCGAGCGCGAATTGCGTGCGAGCCATCCGGGCGTGCCGCTCGATGTGGTGGTGCGGGATATCGCCGACAAAGAGCGGATCGAGCCGGTCTTTGCGGAGTTCCGGCCGCAGGTGGTGATCCACGCCGCAGCGCACAAGCACGTGCTGCTGATGGAGCTCAACTGCGGGGAGGCGATCAAAAACAATGTCTTCGGCACCATGGTCGTGGCGGACGCCGCGGATCGGTATGGTGTCGAAACCTTTGTGATGATCAGCACGGACAAGGCCGTGAACCCGACGAGCATCATGGGCGCCAGCAAACGAATCGCCGAAATGTACATCCAGGACCTGAACACCACCAGCGGCACGCACTTCGTGACGGTCCGGTTCGGTAACGTGCTGGGCAGCAACGGCTCCGTGGTGCCCATCTTCCGCAAACAGATCGCCGCCGGCGGGCCGGTGACGGTGACGCATCCGGAGATGAAGCGGTACTTCATGACGATTCCCGAGGCCAGCCAACTCGTGCTGCAGGCGGCGACCATGGGCCAGGGCGGGGAGATCTTCGTGCTGGATATGGGTGAGCCAGTCAAGATCGAGCATCTGGCCCGCGAACTGATTACGCTCAGCGGGTTTCGGCCGGAGGAGGACATCGAGATCGTGTATACGGGGATGCGGCCGGGTGAGAAGCTGTTTGAGGAGCTGAGCATCGCCGGGGAGGACATGGTCCCGACGCGACATCCGAAGATCGGCATCTGGAAGAACATTCCGAAGGACCGCCAGACACTGCGGGCCGAGATCGCCGAGCTTTTGTGCATTTCGCCGAGCCAGGACCGCCAGGCGATTGTGGCCGGTATCCGACGATTGGTGCCGGAGTACATCGGCGAGGCGCCCGACGGTGAAGCCGGTTGTCAGGAAGATGTAAGCCAAGTATGAAGAAACCCGTTGAAATCTCCGCGATGTGGCCTTAGGATCCGGACCGGCGGATGCAGGAGGGACCGCGTGGAGCGCTGGCATGAGGGCGGACATTCTCGTTGTGGATGACGAGCAGGACCTGCTGGACCTGCTGCGGATGGGCCTGGAGGGTGAGGGCTACCGTGTGCGGACCGTCCTGACGGGGGCCGAGGCACTGGACGAGGTACGCACCCGTCCGCCGGATCTGGTTCTCCTGGATATCATGCTCGACGATGTGTCGGGCATTGACGTGGCGGCACAACTTAAACACGGCCCGCAGACCGCGGGGATTCCCATTATTCTCCTGACGGCCAAGGACAGCGATACGGATATCGTAGTGGGGCTGCGGGTGGGTGCCGACGACTACGTGACCAAGCCGTTCAGCACGGCGGTGCTGGTGGCGCGGATCGAAGCGGTGCTGCGTCGGGTGCGGGAGGCGGCTCGCCAGGCCGGGCCCGTGATTTCGGCCGGGCCGGTGCGCGTGATTCGTCAGTCCCGGCAGGTCCTGGTGGGGGATCGTGAGATTCATCTGACGGGCGCGGAGTTTCGTATCCTGACCACGTTGATCGAGGCCGGGGGCAAGGTGTTGGGCCGCAGCGACCTCAAGGCCGCGTTGGGATCGGAGGCCACGGGCCAGAACGAACGTATCGTCGATGTTCACGTGGCGGCCTTGCGCAAGAAGCTGGGAGCCGATGGCCGTCGCGTGGTCCGGACGGTCCACGGCGCGGGGTATCGTATCCAGCCGGGCTAGCGGGTGTCGCCGGTGGGGTCGGCCGCGTCGATCAAGGCCGAATCATCAGGCATCGGGCTCTTGAGGTCGCGCAGGGCCTTGCCCTTCATCGCCTGGGCCTGCTGGATCAGATCGTCACGGTCGGGCGGCTGATAGGGCGTCAGCTCGAAGGTCCACTCGTATTCATCCACGATGGTCTCCGGCCAGAGCACGCCGTAGAAGAAGTCCAGGGGGAAGGCATCGTGCGGGGGTGCCTCGAGCAGGCGATGGGTGTTGAGAATCTCATAGCCCGGCTTGATACACTGAACGCGGTAGTCCCCGTACCAGTTGAAATTCACCGTGACGGGGCTCGTGCCGATCTCTTCATCGTTGAGACGCACCGTGGCCCCCGGGGGTTGCGTGATGATGGTCAGCTTCCGCTCGACGCAGCCGGCGACGGCCGCGGCCATGACCAAAGCGCCCGCGAGTCGAGCCATTCCATGGCGGCACACGCGCTGAATCATCTGTGTCCGATCCTTTCCTGATCTTTGCCGAGTCCAACGACACGGGTCGGTCACCCGGTTTCTGGTGACACGTGTCAACCTACCGCGCCGCAAAGGAACAGGCAAGATCGACTCGGCGTTTTTCGAGGTTGCGAGATGGCGGCCGTGGAAGGCATACCTGTGACGCATGGGGTCCGCCGGGTAAACAGACTGAGAAATCCATGAAAATCTCTTGACAAGACGCCCCGCCATTTTCTACTCTTAGAAGGTCTTATGGATGTGCTCTATGAGCGGTGCATATCCAGCGGCGCATCGCGTGTCCTGACCGCGTGCTGACGCCGATGTCAATCGGCCGGCCGATTTGAGAGATTGGCC
>DSDH01000217.1 GCA_011055475.1 Phycisphaerales bacterium
TCAAGCTCTTTCTGATCCAGCGGGCGCTGGCGGCCCGCGCAGCGCACCGCGAGGTCTTCGAAAACGGCGACTACGTTCCGCTGGCCGTCCATGGACGATACGCCGATCATATCGTGGCCTTCCTGCGGCGGGGCCGGGAGCGGTCCGTGCTGGTCGTGGTCCCTCGGCTGCTCACGTCGGTGGTGAACCACGGCGTGCTGCCGTTGGGCGCGGACGTGTGGGCGGACACGCGGATTGAGGCGCCGGTCTCGAACGGACGATGGCAGGATGCGATCACGGGCGTGGAGCACGAACCTCGTGCTCAACTCCCCGTCGGCCAGGCCTTGGGGGCGTTCCCCGTGTCCCTGCTCATCGGACCCGCCCGCGGATAGCGGGTCCTTCATCCGCGTCCATAGATATCCACCAGCTCTCGCAGCCTGCGGGCCAGCGCTGGCGTCGTGCTATCGGGTCGCATCCGCCAGCGCCAGTTGCCGCGCCTGCGGCCGGGGTGGTTCATGCGGGCCTCGGCGCCGAGATTTAACACGTCTTGCATGGGAACGATCGCGAGATGCGCCACGGAGGCCGTCACCAGTCGGATCATCTCCCAGGCGATGTCTTGAGACGAGACCTCGCGCCCCAGATACGCAAAGAGTGCGTTCTTTTCATCCATTGTGGCGTTCGTCTCAAACCAGCCGCGCATCGTGTTGTTGTCGTGGGTGCCCGTGTACACCACCGCGTTTTCAGGGTGACGATAGGGGCGGTGGGGATTGTCCACGGCATCGCCGCCGAAGGCGAATTGAAGCACCCGCATGCCGGAGAAATCGAAACGGCGGATAATCTCGCGCACGTCCGGCGTGATGTGTCCCAGGTCTTCGGCCAGAATCGGGGCGAAGGGCATCTGCTTGAGCAGTTCGTTGAAGAAGGCCGTGCTGGGCGCCTCGACCCACCGGCCTTCGACGGCGTTTGGGAGGCCCGCCGGCACCTCCCAGTAGGCGACCAGGCCGCGGAAATGGTCGATGCGGACGCAGTCGAACAACCGCAGGTTATGGCGGAGCCGGTCCATCCACCAGGCGAAGCCGGTCGTCGCCAGAGAGTCCCAGTCGTACACGGGATTGCCCCACAGTTGGCCGGTGCGGCTGAAGTAATCGGGCGGAACACCCGCGACGTGCGTCGGACGCTTCCGATCGTCCAGTTTGAAGACCGCGGGGTGCGCCCAGACGTCGGCGCTGTCGTGGTTGACGTAGATCGGCACGTCGCCGATGACGGCGACCCCGCGTTGCTCGCAGTGCGCCTTGAGCTCCGCGTACTGCCGGTAGAAGACGTACTGCACGAACCGCTCGTACTGAATCGGCTCCCGCAGCTCCTCGCGGGCGGCGGCGAGGGCCTCGGGGTGCCTGTCCCGCAGCGGCACGGGCCAGTCGCACCACGCCTTCTTCCCATGTCGATGCTTCAGCGCCATGAAGAGCGCGAAATCCTCCAGCCATCCCGCGTTGGCCGTTACGAACCGGCCGAACTCGGCCGGCTCCGACTCCGCCGCAAAGCGGTTGAACGCCGTCCGCAGCAGGGCCTGTTTGCAGGCGTGGACCGCTCGGAAATCCACCGCCTCATCCGGAAAGACGGGCACATCGGCCAGGTCGGCGTCCCTGAGCAGTCCCTGGCGACACAACAAATCGGGGCTGATCAGCAGGGGGTTACCCGCCCAGGCCGAGAAGGAATCGTAGGGGGAATAGGCCGCAGCGGCACTGCTGTAGGTCACCGGCAGAATCTGCCAGTAGCTCTGGTGTGCCTCTGCGAGGAAGTCCAGGAACCGACAGGCCTCCGGTCCCATGTCGCCGATGCCGTATCTGGAGGGCAGGGACGTGAGATGAAGCAGTATTCCAGCGGCTCTGCGTCGCAGCATAGAACCCTCCGAAGTCCGTGCCTACGGTATGGCCAGCTCCAGACGCTGGGCCAGGTTCTCGAAATGCTCCACCCATTGTCGCGCCTCGGCGTCCTGGGATTCGGCGCGGTTTTTCATCCGGCCGTATTCCTGCTTGGCCAGGGCGAAGAACACGTTCTGCGCATCCTGGACCTCCAGATTCGGGGCCAGGTCCTTCAGGACTTCCAGGGTTTTTTCAATGTCCTCCAGGAGCTGCAGATCATGAGGGTCGGCGCTGAGCTCGTGCATGAGGCCGGCGATGCGGTGGGCGCCCTCGAATCGCAACCTCTCCACGTCCAGACTCACGCTCAGGCGCGCGGCCTCATCGGCCAGGTCGCGGAGCGCGCCGACGTCGATCCGGTCGGCTTGAAGGTGGCGGATCAGCTCCTGGTCGATCACGAACTCCGCCGGCGCGGCCAGCTCCTTGGGCAGATGCATGTTCATGTTTCGCAACGTCTGCATCAGCGCGTAATTGTGCTCGTAGATGTGTCGAAAACTGCTCTCGATCTCTTGCCACGTGGTGCGCAGCAGCCGATCCAGAATCCTCCGCTGCTGATCCCGGAACAGGTGCGGCAGCGAATACTGGCTGCTGAAGGCCTGGCCCATGTGCCGCATCACTTCGCTGGTCTCCCCGCGTCGAAAGGCCGCCTCCAGGCGTGCGCGGAGCTCGTCGAACGCGTCGTCCGGACCCCGCGGGCGGACGGAGGCGAAGATATTGGTCTCCCCCAGATACAAGGCGGCGATCTCCACCATCTGCGTTTCCAGGGTGACCTGGGACACGATCGACACCCGGCTGGTGGTCAGCACCTGGATGCCGGCTTCCAGCCGATGGAATCCTTCCATCGTGGCCGAATAGGCGTAGACGTCCGTGACCTCGTCCCCGTAGTCATCGAACAGGGAACTGAGGGCGAAGTGCGCGGCGACGCGATTCAAGTCGATCCGGGCCGGCTCCACGTGCGCCTCGTACACGTCCTTACCGGTGGCCAGCCCCGGAGCACGACAGGGGGCTTGCTGGAGACGGTCCTTAAACTCGGGCTCCAGGTCGCGTCCGGTCAACTCCGTGAACAACTGCATCGCCCGCGAGGCGTATTTCAGGACCTGCACCGCCTCGATGCCGGCGATGTTGTCGAAAAACCAGCCGCAACTGGTGTACATCAGCATGGCGTTGCGCTGCATCTCCAGCAGCTTCAAGAAGCGGGATCGCTCGTCCGGGCCGAGTTCGCGCCCCGCCCATTTCTGAATGAAACGGTCGATCTGATCGGGCCGACGATCGTCGATCACGTCGATGTAGTCGTCGCGCACCGCCCACGGATCACCGTGGAAGGGCCGCATCGTCTCTTCGTAGCCGGTCGCCAGGGTGTCGCGAAGCCAGTCCAGGCTGTTGCGCAGCGGCTCGCGCCATTCCTGTTGGCCGGACTTCGACACGTCGGCGGCGCATCCGCAGTTGCTCCGCCAGCGCTCGACGCCGTGGGCACAGCTCCAGGAGCTGTTCTCCCATATTTCGACCTCGTGCGTCGGCTCGAACTTGTCCAGATACTCGGCGTAGATCGTGAGCTTGGCCATGTCGTGGCTTTGGATGTGATGCAGGCAGTAGGCCAGGGCCATGTCCCCCAGGGCATGGTGGTGCCCGAACGACTCGCCGTCGGTGGCGATGTGCACGAGCCGCGCCGGCTCCTCGTCCTCCACGAAGGCGCCGGCCAGCCGGGAGGCGAAGTTCTCCCCGCTGTGCAGCAGCCCGCCATAAGCCACGTCGTGCGAGATCGGCCCATTGTAGAAGAACAGGACGATCTGCCTGCCGGACGGCAGATGGCACAGGTAGGGCACGGAGGAATCCAGCGTCTCTTCGTTGACCTTCTTCCAGCGTTTCCCCTGTAGGCGCACCCGCTGGGCCTGACGGGGCGCCAGGATGGTGAACCGGATGCCGTGCTCGGCCAGTACCTCCAGCGTGGGGGTGTCGACGGCCGTTTCGGGCAGCCACAGGCCCTCCGGGTCCCGTCCGAAATGTCGCTGGAAATCGCGGATGGCCCACCGCACCTGCGTCCGCTTGTCCCGCTCGTTGGCCAGCGGCATAATCATGTGACTGTACACTTGGGCCAGCGCGCAGCCGTGGCCGGAAAACCGTTCCTGTCCGAGGCGGTCGGCCTGGATCACCTTCTCGTACACGTCTCGATCATGCGATTCAAGCCAGCGGAGCAGCGTCGGCCCGAAATTAAAACTGATGTTCGCATAATTATTGACGATATCCACAATGCGCCGGTCCGGCCCGAGAATGCGGGACGCGGCGTTGCGGCGGTAACATTCCTCGGTGATTCGGGCGTTCCAGTCGTGATAAGGGTACGCGGAATCCTGGAATTCCACGTCTTCCAGCCAGGGATTCTCACGGGGCGGCTGGTAGAAGTGGCAATGAATACAAACGTATTTCTCCGTCATAGACGTAGATGACCTCCGATGAACCACGGGTGACGGCCGTGGGGCGCGGGCTCGTGGGTTCCGGCCGCCTTGCCTTCCGTGAGATACGCTCCTGGTTACGTTCGACCCGCACAGACTGAGCCTACGCCGTGAGCATACCGGCGCCCCGGGGGCAATGCAAGAACCCGCTCGATTTCCCCGGTCTGGCGCCAAGGAGCAGCTCGTCGGGCCCGGCGGCGTGTGCCGCCCGGCTCTTCGCCGCGATCCGAGGCCCACGGTCATCCCTCGACGATCAGCTCATTGCCGATCTTTCGGGCGCGCTGGGGCTTGTCCAGATCGATGCCCAGGGCCAGGCCGATTTCGACGAGCACGTTCCACCCTGCGCACAAGTACAGATAGGGGTTCATGTCCCCGGCGTCCGGCACGCGGAGGGTGGTGAACGGGGTCTGGCGGTTGGCGATGGCCACGACCGTGAGCCCGACGCCCTCCACAAGGACTTCCTGGAACTTCCCGATTTCCTCGTCGATGGGATCGACCACGAAGACGATATCGTCGGGGCTCATCACCTCCTCGATGCCGTGGACGGCGTAGGTGCCTTCGAGGAAGTCGGACTTCTTTCGCGTGATCTCGTTGGTCTTGAGCGTCAGCTCCTCGGCCACGCCGTCGTTGTAGCCGGCGAAGTAGATGGTCGAAGCCTTCGCCGCGGCGTCGACCACCTCCGGCGGAACGGGCAGGGTCAACGCCTCTTCAACGGCGGCGGTCAATGTGGCAGAGGGCGCCGGGGGCGTCTTGCCGGCCACGTGCCACAGGATGGATTCGTAGAACAAGGCCTGCTCCACCGCGCTTTTGGTCGCCGCGACCGCCTCTTCCCAGCCGCAGTTCAGCACGAACGTCTCGCTGCAGACGTCCGCCAGCGGCGTTCCGTCGTTGGCCGTCAGGCCATAGCGGTCTGTGTTCCCCTCGCGGGCCAGTTTCTTCGCCAGCAGGATCACTTCCTTGGTGCGGCCGGAGTTCGACGCGCAGAACACGACGAATCTCGAAAGGTCATACTGGGCGCTCTGTCGCGATCCATCGGTGGCGACGTGCACATCGAGGCCCCACGTCAGGGCCTTGCGTATGGCGTTCTTGGCCGGGAAGATTCGGCTCGACCCCTCGCCGCTCAAAAACAGCCGGCCGGTCGAGCGGACCCGGTCGGCGACAGTGGCCGTCCGGCCGGCGTCGAACCCCTTGACGACGTCGATGGCGTCCATCATTTCTCTGACGAGTGCGTACTGCGAATACCTGTTGTCCGAGAGGTTCATGTGCCATCCCTTCCCAGGATCGTTGTCCGGTTGCCTTCACTCGACCTGTTGCGTCCGGGGCCTTGCCAGGTCGATCCGTTTCTTGAAATCCTCGGTCTCCTGCCGCACCTGTTTGACGAAACCGTCCTCCTCGATCGTGCCGATGGCCGCCCGCATCTCCGTCTCGCTTCGATAGGTGGCCTGCCGGAAGGGATTATCGAAATCCTTCTTTCGGCTGGCGAAGACCTCATCGCGGATGAGCTCCTGGATATCCGCGGCCTTCTGAAGCGCCTGCTCCCACCGCACGGGGTCGATGGTCTCCGTGCCCAGCAGGGTGCACAGCGTCGCCCAGGCGTGGCGTTGCTTGGCCTGCGGATAGTCCTGCCAGAGCGCATCGTACCGGTGGTGGATCTCGGCCCACGAGGTCAACACGCCCGATCCGATGTCCGATCGCAACTGGTCGACGTCGTCGCCACGCACGAGTTGGCCGCCCAGATTCACCCAATGCCGCTCCCTCGGACCGGCCAGGTGCTGATGCATCGAGGCCAGCGTGGCCTCCGGGTGCGCCTCCAGGTAGTCCAGCAGGTTCTTGACGGCGTAATAGTGCAGCATCTGGCCATAGGCGGCGTACGCCTCGGCGGCCCTGAGGATCACGACCTTTCTCTTGGACTTCTCCAGGTGTTCTCCCAGGATCTCCAATGGGGCGACGGCCTGGGGCGAATCGGTCAGGAGCCTGCGGCCGACCTCGGCCACCTCGTCGTCATCTTTGTCCGTCAGGTCGGCCCCTTCGTGCGAGAGGGCCGCCTTGCCGACCCAGACCTCCAACAGCCGCCGGGCCGTGAAGATCTCCTCGATCGTATCCGGCGCCAGGGAGTCGAACTCGACGTTCTGGACTTTGGTCTTTCGATGGTCCCGGACCTGGAACTTCCAGGTGTTACGGGCCAGCGCGTACATGTTGTACAGCCACCAGAACGCCGGCAGGACCTCCAGCCGGTTCTGTGCGACGTTATTGTTCAGCAGCGCAAAGGGCAGGGGGATATCGAGCTCCGCCGGGTAGTCGCCCTTGACCAGCAGCACGAACGACGCAAAACGGCAGGAGTGCTTGATCGTGCTGCACAGACCGGGCCAGAAGCCGCGCCCGGCGAGAATCTCGTTGTCATTCGCCCGGCTGTTGTGATTCGAGCCGATCGTGGCGCCGGCCGCGATGTTGCTCTGCCCCAGGACGCAACTGGCGACCAGAAACGAGTTGTTGTGGTGCTGCTCATGGGCGGGAAAGATCAGGTTGTTCAGAATCTCACAGCACGAGACCGTGGAGTTGTCGCCCAGGAATGAATTGAGCAGACGGGCCCCGTACTTCAGGCTGCAGTTGTTGCCCATGATAAAGCGCACGGCCTTGCAGCCGTAAAACACGCGGCTGTGAAGACCGACGATCCCGTTGACCAGCTCCACCCCTTCGCCGATCTGCGTCGGCTCGGCCTGGGAGGACTTGATGGTCAGGTTCTTCAGTTTGTTGGCGCCTTTGATATAGCAATGGGACCCGATCTTGACGTCCTTGATGATCCGGCAGTTCTTGATGACGCATTGGTCCCCGACGGTTCCGTAGTAGCCCCGGCGGCTGTCGTAGCTGTCCTGGGTGATCTCCTTGAGCCGGGCCTGCAACGCGGCGTCGTCGCGGTACTTGGCCCACAGATAGGCGTCGGCCGTGATCATTTCGTCGAAGGGCAAGACCCGGCGGGAGCCCGTCTCGTTCACCAGGTCCAGCCAGACCCGCACCTCCTCGGGCTCGCCGTCCTTGAGGATGCCGTTGCCGAACTTCGAGTGGTTGGTCGTGTGCATCTCGTCGATGTTGGCCAGGACGCAGCGGTCCCCGATGATGTAATGGGCCAGATAACGCACGTGGTGAATGGCCACGTCGTCGCCCACGTCGCAGGCGATGATCTTGCTGTTGGTGATGCCCGTGGCCACCTGAAGGTCGTGGTGCTCCAGCACGGCGGCGCGAAGCCGGCCGATGCGGACCAGGCCGAAGAACTCGGTATTGCGGATGCGTCGGGGGTCAAAGTCGTCCGTGACCAGAACCTCATCCCAGTTATCGGCGCTGTTGCTGTTCTTCACCAGGAGCTCGACTTCGTAGGAGTGCAGGTGCCGCCACTGCTCCGGGGGCCGGCGGGATTGGGCGTTCCGCAGGGCGTATTCATCCTGATCCGCGGGAAGATACTCCGGGGGCACGAAATGGCGGCCGATGCTCGTCGGTGACAGGATTGAAACAGTGTCCATCAGGGCGCTCCCGCATCATCCAGCAACAGGACCACCGGGCGGCCAAACCGCCGCGGCGGCCTCGGGTTCCACGATATGTGGTAGGTCTCTTCGGTCATATCGGCACATCGAGCCACGAAATTTGCCTCTGTTCGTCGGTGCGCCGGGGTCCGGCAGGGGTGGCGGAGGCGGCGTCGGCCAAGGCCGGCCCCTTACCGTGTCGGTCGGCCGGCCGCACAACACATATACTCCATCTCATATTCGGCCTTCTGGCAAATCCGGCTCGAAGATGCCCCGGGACTCTCGGTGGCCTCTCGAACCTCGTTTTCAGTATTGAAAAGGCGTTTCTACAGGGCTCGGCGGCCGGTCTCGATACGGGCACGGGGGCCCAAAGCCCGATTCAGGATGGGGCTGTGCAGCCCCGCGAAGGGCAAAGACACGTGGCCGGAGAGAACAGGCGTGAACACGACAACGCCGTCGGCGTAGGCGGATGTGCACGGGTATTCGATGAAAGGACAGGCTATGAAGGCGACGGAGATACTCAAACACGAGCATCAGGTGATCCTGATGGTTCTCGAAGCGGCCCGGCGAGAGGCCCGGTCCATCGAGGCGACGGGCCGATTTGACGCCGAGCGGGTCGGCCAATTCGTGGAGTTCTTTCGGCACTTCGCCGACCGGTGCCATCACGCCAAGGAAGAGGGGCACCTCTTCGTCTGGATGTCGCAACGCGGCTTCTCGGTCGAGGACGGGCCGATCGCGGTCATGCTGCACGAGCACGATGAGGGCCGCCGTCACGTCGCCGCAATCGCCGAGGCGCTGGCCGCGTCCGGCGAGCAAGCGGCGGCGACGATCCGGGACCACTTGGCGGCGTATGCCGAGCTGCTCGAGCAGCACATTCACAAGGAAGACAACGTCCTGTACGTGATGGCCGATCAGGTCTTGACCGAGCAGGACCAGCGGGAGCTGGCCGAGACGTTCGAGCGGATCGAGGCCGAGGAGATGGGCGAGGGCGTCCACGAGCGGTACCATCAGCTCGCCCACGCGCTGGCCGAGGCCTGAGCACCGCGGGACCCCTGCAAGCCGGGGCCGATACGATGACCTGCCTGCTCGCCGCTCGGGCAGCCGGACGCGGGTCAGAAGGGAGCCGGCGATGAAGATACGAGTCAAGCGCATCTACGATGCCCCTTCGAGGGCGGACGGCTATCGTGTTTTGGTCGATCGCCTTTGGCCTCGCGGTATACGCAAGGCCGATGCCGCCCTCGACGAGTGGGCCAAGGGGCTGGCCCCCAGTGATGGCCTTCGCAAGTGGTTCGGCCATGATCCCGACCGATGGGACGAGTTTACACGCCGCTACACGGAGGAACTGGAGGGCCGCAGGGACGACGTGGCCGCGATGGTCGCTCGCAGCCCGAAGGAAACGATCACGTTCCTGTATGCGGCGAAGGATGCCGAACGCAA
>DSDH01000014.1 GCA_011055475.1 Phycisphaerales bacterium
CGCTCCTGGCAGTAGAAATGCTCGCTGATGTGCGTCATGTGATCGGCGCAGTTCTTGAGCGTTTCCTCGCTCCATCGCCCAACGGCTCCGACCGCGACCAGCACGATGTCCCGGTCGGCTTTCCACATCGCCTCGGCGACGGCGTTGTGCTTCTTGACGTACTCCTCCAGGGGCATGTGCCCAAGCTGCCAGCCGCCGTACATCTCATTGCCGACGGCCCAGAACTTGACACCGAACGGCTCCGGGTGGCCGTTCTCGGCCCGCCGCTTGCCCATCGGCGTATCGACGGAACCGTTGCAATACTGCACCTCCAGGCCGGCGTCCTCGACCTTGCCCAGGCCGGTGTTGACGGCGATATAAGGTTCGGCATCCAGCAGGCGGCACAGCGCCATGAACTCATGCAGGCCCACGTCGTTGGTCTCGATACCCGTCCAGGCCGGGTTGGTGCGGGTGGGCCGCTTGTCCGGGTCACCCAGCCCGTCCCGCCAATCATACCCGCTCACGAAGTTGCCGCCCGGCCAGCGGTACACCGGTGAATCAAGCTGCCTGAGCAGCCCCAGGGTATCGGCGCGGAAGCCCTGCACGTTGTCCGCGGGCATCAGCGAAACGGCCCCGACCCGGAACGTGCCCTGGCCTTGGCCGACGATTTCGAGCCGTGCGGTCTCCGTGGCGGCGCCGGCGCGGAACGAGAGCGGGTACTTGACGTAGTCCTTGCTGATCCGCTCGATGTGGACCACGTCGCAATCCTGGGCTCCATCGCCCCAGACCAGGCGCACCTCGATGGGGGCGGCCTTGGCCTCGCCGGCCAGGATCACGCGGCCGACGTAACCCTTGCCGGCGACGACGCCCAGGTCGCCTTGGGCGATTCCCGCCGGCTCGCCGCCCACGGTGATCTCGGGCGTGTGCTCGCCGACCCACGGATCATCCTTGGCCATGCGAACGGCGTCCTCCGGGCCCACCACCTTCCACGGCGAATCCCGCAGCACCCACGCCCCGGCGCCCGTCCGCTGCCAGGCCTCCCGTCTGGCCGGGACCGCGTAGAAGAACTTGCGGTCCTCGAGCATCTCGGCCCAGATGCCGCCGTAGATGCACCGACCCAGGTGCTCGATGAACTGTCCGTAGATATACTCCGAGACCGGATGGGCCGTCTTGCCCGCGTCGATCCGCACGTGGCCTTGGCGTTTCTGGCCGGGGTGCGTCTGGCGCCACGGCAGCGTCGGAACCTCCACCAGCGAGATATCATCGTACCACGCCGTGCCCGTGGATTGACCCCAGCCCCCGAACAGGCAGTTGATCTCGACCCGGTCGCTGGCGCCGGTATTGAAGCGGCACTCCACCTTCGTCCAGTCCTGCGTGCCGCTCACCGCGTTCGTCCGGGCCGACTGGATGTTGTGCACGTTCAGCAGGGCGCCCTGAGCCCCCTTGACCTCCTCGGTCTTTACCCATCCGCTCAGCACGTAGTCCGTTCTGGTCTTGACCGGCACGCTGGTCAGCCAGCCGATGTCCGCGCCCGCCGTCGAGCTGATCCGCACGCATCGCTCGCCCGTGCGCCCGGATGCCTCATAGCCGAACGATCCCGTGCCGCTGTACGTCTGCGGCCGCCAACCCACGGGCCGCTCGCCCCGGGCCTGCTCGAAGGAGCCGTTGCGGATGAGGTTGTCCGCGGCCGACGCCGGCGCGATCCCCAGACACAGACACGCCACCACCAAGATACTCGTGATTCCGGCTTTCATGCGCACCTCCCACATCATGCGACTCAAAAAAGGGGCGGGCCCCAAGCCCGCCCTATCTGCACTTGTTGATGAGCGCCCGCCACCCATGCGGGCGTCGTGTGACGGCTACTGCGCCACCAGCTCGGCCACCATGTCCCCGACCTGGCTGGTCGAGCAGCCCATGCGGCCGGCGGCCAGGCTCTTGAGCTTCGTGCTCGTGACCGTCTTGACGGCCTCCTCGATCTTTATGGCCGCGGCCTCCTGGCCGAGCGTCTGCAGCATCATCTGCATCGCGCAGATCGCCGCCAGGGGATTGATCACGCCCTGCCCGGTGTACTTGGGAGCGCTGCCGCCGATGGGCTCGAACATGCTGACGCCCTCCGGGTTGATGTTCCCGCCGGCCGCGATGCCCATCCCGCCCTGCGTGATCGCGCCCAGGTCGGTAATGATATCGCCGAACATGTTGCCGGTCACCAGCACGTCGAACCACTCCGGGTTCTTGACCATCCACATGCAACAGGCGTCGACGTGGTAGTAGTCCCGACGGACGTCCGGGTAGTCCTTTTGGCCCATCTCGTGAAACGCCCGCTCCCACAGGTCATACACGTACGTCAGCACGTTCGTCTTGCCCACCAGGCCCAGCGTGTTCTCCTTGCCGCGGCCGCGGGCCTTCTTGCCGTACTTATGGGCGTATTCGAAGGCATACCGCAGGCAGCGGTCCACCTGGAACCGCGTGTACATCGCCGTCTGGATCGCCGTCTCGTGCGGCGTGCCCTTCATCGTGAAGCCGCCGGCGCCGGTGTACAGGTCGCCGGTGTTCTCCCGCACGACCACGTAATCGATTTCCTCCGGCCCCTTGTCCTTCAGCGGCGTCGCCACGCCCGGATACAGCTTGACCGGCCGCAGGTTGATGTACTGATCCAGCTCGAAGCGGGCCTTGAGCAAAATGCCCTTCTCCAGGATGCCGGGCTTGACGTCCGGATGCCCGATCGCACCCAGGAGAATGGCGTCGAACGCCCGCAGCTCCTCGACGGCGCTGTCGGGCAGGGTCTCGCCCGTGCGCAGATACCGCTCGCCGCCGAAGTCAAACGTCACTTGGTCCGTCTTAAAGCCGAACTTGGCGGCCGCGGCGTTCATCACCTTGACCGCCTCGGCGGTCACCTCCGGGCCCGTCCCGTCGCCGCCGATCACGGCAATCCTGTACGTGCTCATTAGCACCCTGTCCTTTCAATGTCTCAATTGTATGTACGCGGCGCATCCCACCTACGCCATTTTGCGTTTATCCGTCACCTCTTTGCGAATGCTTGGGCTCCTGGAATGACACCACCTCCCCTTCGATGGGCATGGAGCTGACCAGCAATCGCGCCTGACCACCTCCTTCGTCAGTGAGCTCCCAGTCCACAATGATTCGCCAGACATGCGGGTACATCTTGCACCGTCGGACCACCATGGCGTTGATGAATTCGCGGTACTGTTGTGCTCGCCGACCCGACCCCAGCTTGCTGAGAAGTTCCTTTTCCAGGAACGCCGTCGCTTCGGCGTCGGGCATATAGGACAGATTCCAGCAGAAAGCGGCTATCTGAAGGACATCGTGGTCCATCTCCAGACTCTCGGAGAGATCCAAGAACTCGGCGGCGTAAGCGAGCAGAATCTCCGACATTTTCGGGTCTATCTCGCCCACGTCGGCGTGCTTGCCTTTACGGTTTCGGCCCCTTCGCCGAACGGACTCGATCCCACCACGTGCCCTGTCCAGCGATCGCTTGATTGATCTAAGATGTCCCATAGCCATCCTCCGTGATCCGTTTTCCAGTCACTCATTCCAGCAAGAACGTCACCCGCTGGCAGGGTAACGCGTAATTCGATGGCCCGCAACCCGTCACTCGGCTTGGAGGAACCTAACGCTTTTCCTGTTGCTTCTTGATGTGTTCCAGCAGACCGCCGTCGCGGAGGATCGCCATCGCGAAATCGGGCAGCGGCTCGAACGTCAGTTCTGTTCCCTGCGTCCGGTTGTGGATCCGACCGGCCTCGAAGTCGATCTCGATCTCGTCGCCGTCGTTGATATGGCCGGGCGCATCGGGCAGCTCCACGAGCGGGAATCCCCCGTTGATGCTGTTGCGGTAAAAGATACGCGCAAACGACGGGGCGATCACGGCGGCGACCTTCGCCCCCTGCATCGCCCAGACGGCGTGCTCACGGCTGGATCCACAGCCAAAATCCTCCCCGGCCACGATGACATCCCCGGGGCGACACTTGCCGACAAACTCCGGGTCCAGGTCTTCCATGCAGTGCGCCGCCAGCACCGCCCGGTCATCCGTATTCAAGTACCGCGCCGGGATGATCTCATCGGTGTTCACGTGATCGCGGGGGTAAACATGTGCTTTGGCCATCTTCAATGGCTCCCAATGCAAACATCAAAATGGAAATATCAAAACGACAAATCAAAGATCAAAATCAGCGTCTACCTTTGAGCGTCAGGATGCTGGAAGCGAAAACCTTGGCTATCTCATCGAGTTCGTCAAGGAGCCATTGAACGTCCTCCGGTTTTGCCCGCCCACTGTCTCTCAACAGGGCCAGCCACAACTTGCTCTCGTTCGCGGATTTCAGGGACGTATTGAAGTAGTTCGTGAAGTCCTTCTTGCTGCTGGCCGCCTGGCCTTCGATATAGTTGCCAATGATGCTCGTACCGCTGCGCAAGAGCTGATCGCCGATTCTCCGCGAAACGTTGTCATTGGGCAGCCTGTCGATGAACTCAATCAGGCGGAGCGTAAAAGCATACAACCTCCGCTTGAACTCCTTTTTGAGTTTTTCCTTGTCACTTTGCATTTTGATTTTTGATTTTTGATTTGCCCAGGTAGTTCCTTGGGTCCGCCAGCTTCCCTTCCACCGCACTGGCCGCCGCCGTCGCCGGGCTGGCCAGGTAAACCTCGCTCTTCGGGTGGCCCATGCGGCCGACGAAGTTGCGGTTGGTCGTGCTGATACACCGCTCCCCGGCCGCCAGGATGCCCATGAACCCACCCAGGCACGCGCCGCACGTCGGGGCGCTGACGACGCAGCCGGCGTCGTCGAAAATGCCCGCCAGACCCTCGTCCACGCACTGCCGCCAGATCGTCGGCGTCGCCGGGACGATGATCGTGCGGATCTTCACCCGTCGGCCCTTGAGAACCGCCGCCGCGATCCGCAGGTCCTCGATCCGCCCGTTCGTGCAACTGCCGATGTACGCCTGGTCCATCGCCAGCCCCGCGCAGTCCCCAATGGGCCGGCCGTGGCTGGGCAGATGCGGAAACGCCACCATCGGCTCCAGCGCCCCGCAATCGATCTCCAGCGTGCTGTGATACGTGGCGTCCGGATCCGATTCGAACACCGTGTACTCGGTTCTGTCCTTGAGGTGCTCGTCGAGATACGCCCGCGTCGTGTCATCGAAGCCGATGATGCCGCTCTTGCCGCCGGCCTCAATCGCCATGTTCGTGATCGTCATGCGGGCCTCCATGCTCATCTCCCGCAACGCCGGGCCGACGAACTCCATCGCGCGATAGAGTGCCCCGTCCGTCCCGATCCGCCGGATCACCTCCAGAATCACGTCCTTGCTGTAGACCCCGCGCGGCAGACGCCCCTGCAGGATGAACTTCATCGACGCCGGCACCTTGAACCAGAGCTGGCCGGTGGCGATCGCCGCGGCCAGGTCGGTCGAGCCGATCCCCGTGCTGAACGCCGCGAACGCCCCATACGTGCAGGTGTGCGAGTCGCCGCCGACGATCACCTCGCCCGGCCGGATGTGTCCCTGTTCGGGCAGCAGCGCATGGCACACACCCGCCCGGCCGACGGGGTAATAGTGCCGAATCCCCTTCGCCCGGGCCCACGTGTCCAGCCGCTTGTGCAGCTCGGCGCTGGCGATATCCTTGGCCGGCTGGAAGTGGTCCGGCGTCACCGCGATCTTCTCCGGATCGAACACCGCGTCGACCCCGTGCTCTTGCAGCATCGAGATCGCCGGCGGCGTCGTCACATCGTGACACATGATCATGTCGATCCGCGCGTTGATGATCTGGCCGGGCGTGACCGTCTCGCGGTCCGCCGCCCGCGCCAGGATCTTTTCCGTTATCGTCTGGCCCATGTCATACTCCTGGATCGTTCGTCGGCCCTGCTCCCGCGGTCCCACTGCGGCCGCGGCCGACGCGATGGTGTTTACAGACCGGCCTTTTCTTCCGCGGTCCGGCCGGCGCTCTCCAGCGAAACCATGCGGTTGATCGCGTCGACGTACGCCTTGGCGCTGGCCTCGATGATGTCGGTGGACACGCCGCGGCCCACGTAGACCCGCTCGCCGTTGCGAATCCGCACGGTCGCCTCGCCCATCGCCTCCTTGCCGCCGGTAATCGCGCGGATCGAATAGTGCTCGATTCCCGGCGCCAGGCCCGTGGCCTGTCGGATCGCCTCATACGCGGCATCCACCGGGCCGTCCCCGAACGCCGCCGCCAGGTGCACCTGCCCTTCCCGACGGATCTTCACGCTCGCCGTCGGCAGGGTCCCCGTCCCGCAGGCCACGTGCAGGTACTCCAACTCGTACACGTGCTCCACGACGCGGATCTCATCGTTGATGATCGCCGCGATGTCTTCATCGAAGACCTCTTTCTTCTTGTCGGCGATCTCCAGGAACCGCTGGTACGCCGCGTTCAGCTCATCGGGCTGCAGATGATAACCGAGTTGACGACACCGGTCGGCGAACCCCGCGCGACCCGAATGCCGCCCCAGCACCATCCGTGAGCCGCTCAGTCCGATGGTCTCCGGCGTCATGATCTCGTAGGTCTGCCGCTGCTTGAGAATCCCGTCCACGTGAATGCCCGACTCGTGCGCAAAGGCATTGGCCCCGACGATCGCCTTGTTTGGCTGGATCACAAAGCCGGTCACCTGCGAGACCAACTGGCTCGTGCGGTGGATCTCCGTCGTGCGGATGTTCGTCGTCACCTGCCCGAAGAAATCCGGCCGCGTGTGGATCGCCATGACCACCTCTTCCATCGCGGCGTTGCCCGCCCGCTCGCCGAGGCCGTTGATCGTGCACTCCACCTGCCGCGCGCCGTTGCGCACGCCGGCCAGGCTGTTGGCCACCGCCATGCCCAGGTCGTTGTGGCAGTGCGTGCTGATGACCACGCCGTCGATGTTCGGCACGCCTTCCTTGAGCTGCTTGATGATCTGGCCGTACTCGTAGGGCAGCACGTAACCGACCGTGTCCGGGATGTTCAGCGTCGTGGCGCCGGCCTCGATCACGGCCGTGAGCACCTCGATCAGGAACGGAATCTCGCTGCGGCAGGCGTCCTCCGGCGAGAACTCCACGTCGTCGGTGATGCGTTTGGCCAGCCGAACGGCCTCGACGGCCATCTTCACGACCTCATCGGGCTTCTTGCGCAGCTTGTGCTGCATATGGATCGGACTGGTCGCGATGAACGTGTGGATCCGCCGCTTCTTCGCCGCCTGCAGCGCCTTGCCGGCCGCCTCAATGTCCTCGGCCCTGGCCCGCGCCAGCCCGCAGATCACCGGCCCGCTGACCTGCTCGGCGCACAGCCGCGTGGCCTCGAACTGGGCCGGTGAGGACACCGGAAACCCCGCCTCGATCACGTCCACACCGAGTCGCGCCAACTGGTGGGCGATCTCCAGCTTCTCGCTGATCGACATCGCCGCCCCCGGCGACTGCTCGCCGTCCCGCAACGTCGTATCGAAAATCAACACCTTGTCCTGTGCCATGATGGTTCTCCTTAGCCGCCCCCACGCACGGGCGGTGATTATCACCCGAAGAGCGCGGAAATTCCACGTAAAAACCGGGAAGAGACTGTTAGGGATATGGGGTGTGGGGTATCGTGCGCCTTAGCGGCGCAGCAGCAGCCGCCCGAGCAACGCGGTTCCGATCGAACGGATTGACACCCGATCCTGCTTCATACGCTCTCAGTATATCGACCGAGACGACCGTTGCAAGAACCAATTCTCAAAAAACCCTGACTGGGGTATTTCAAGCGGCCTCCAGAACCTGCCGGACCCTCTCGGCATCTTCTGTTGGAAAATAGTACCGAACTACCTGTTGTGTGTCCGCTCCGATCGCCTTCAACCGTTCACAACCTCCACCTTATTCGGAGCCCAAAATGGTCTTGACCACGGGTAGGGGTTCAGGCTAACCGGGGCCTCGGCGCAGGGCGATCATGACGGCCATGCCGAACAAGATGCCCCCGGCGATGCAGAAGAAAGCCGTCCCCGGCGCCGCGAACGAGGGCTCCTCCGACGCCGGGTCCGCGGCGGGATCACCGTTGTCGGGTCGGGGTGGACGTGCCGCCGCCCACGGGGGAGGGCTCTTCGGCGATGTGTCATCGGGGGCCGGGGCCCGCCGTCGAGCCGCGTTCATCTGCCATGGCGGGACAACGGACTCCGCAGACGGCTCATCGGCAGGCCAGGTCAAGGCTTCTTCGGCCTGCACACGGGACCAATCCGGCTCATAGACCCGCTCGACCACGAAAACGGGCTTGGCCAGCCGGGCGCCCGTCGCTGGGTCCTGCCGGACGGCGATGAACCGGACAAATCCCCTGGTCGGCAGGCCGGTGATCGCCCCATTCTCGGCCCTCGGGCATGGATCCTGGTAACACCACGCCGCCCAGCCCGCCCGCTGGACCTTCTCCAGGGGCTCACCCAGCCACTGCCGGACCTGCCCCGGCGTCATGTTGGGCTGCACGTGCACCCAGTTGGCCCGCCGGGTCCAGCGTCGGGATCGATGGCGCGGGGCCGCCGATGGCCGGTCGTCCTGCTCGCTCGTGGGCACGCGCGACCAGTCCGGCTCTCGAATCCGCTCGACGACGAGCATGGGAACAGGAAGGGACCGGCCTGTGCGGGGGTCGCGTTCAACCGAAACGAACCGGATAAAGCCGTCGGCCGGCAGCCCGATGATCGCGCCATCCGGCGATTTCGGGCATGGGTCCTGGTAGCACCATACCGTCCAGTTGGGGCGTTCGAGCGTCTCCGTGGGCTCGCCGAGCAGGTGGTAGACCTCGCTGGTCGTCATGTTCGGCCGCACGCGCTGCCAGTTGGGCCGGGCGGCCCACCGGGGCGGCCGTTCCGATCCAGAGGCGAATACGCCGCATAATGCCCCAAGCGCGACCAGCCACATCGACTCCATCCTCCAATCCCGTTCTCTCACGGCCATGGCCAGGCTTCTCCCCGTGCGATTCTGCCCCATGAACGTCGCGTATTGTACAGGGGGAAACTTTTGAGGATCAAGGCCTAATTGCGTAAATTGAGCCGGTTCTCGCGGGGCGAGGACTCGATGGGGTCGTCCGGCCTTCAACCTGAGCCTGGCCGGTTCGGGCCAGCCCTTTGCCTTCGGCAAAAGGCTGCCACCCCACGATTCTGTACGACCCTCCCCAACGTCATCCCGACCGGAGGGCCGAAGGCCCGCAGTGGAGGGATCGGTTCGAACAGCTATTCCACAAGGCACCCGACGCGGAGCCGCAGCATGCTCTCCAATGCGAGTCAACGTTGATCTCCAGCCACTCAACGCCATGACGCGACCCGTCAGTCGGCCAATGCCATGACGCAAC
>DSDH01000649.1 GCA_011055475.1 Phycisphaerales bacterium
CAGGGGATGTATCCGCCGTAGCCCACCATGCATCGCTTTCCATCGGTCCTGTCGTCGCAATACAGAAAGGCGAGAAGACAATCATCGTCGTCGTCACATGGAGGGACCGTGTAGCAGGTCTGGCCGTTCGGGACACAATCCAAGTCAGCACAGCCACCTTTGAGGAGCCACAGACGTTCGTCGAGCGTTCGGCGGTAGTAGCTCTGGGCCCACTGAAAGCAGTGAACCGAGCCGTTCTGTTCGCGCAACCAGCACTCGGCCATGGCCAGGGCCATGTGCCAGGACACCTGTTGCGTAAGCCCTTCTTCGAGCACCTCCTGGCGACTTCGCTGAATCAGCAGGATCGTGCCGTCCCAGAAATGCTCATCGTTGGAATGCGCGGTCAGGTCGATCTGCACTGGGTCCTTGGGCCCGTCAAGAAGGACGGCCTTGCCGCCGCCGGAGGGGATGACCAGCACGAAATGCCCCAGATCCCCGCCCGACAATGGAACCAGGTACTGGATGAAGGGCCTGTCCAAAGAGGCCAGCTTGTCGGCCGGAATGACCATGGGCTGGGCCGGAATCTGCCGGCTCTCGAGGTAGTCCACGATATCCAGCACCGTCGAGTAACCCTTTCGTCGGATGCCCATCGCCTCGACGATCTCCTCGATGGGCGTCGTCCGGCCGAAATGCCGCAGCAGGTGCCAGGCCACATACGCGCCGCAATAGTAATCCCCGGCCAGAGCCAGCTCCCCCTTTTCGTAGTCATGAGCCATGGCGGGTTCGACAACAACCCCCTTGTTGTAAAGCACGGTGGCCTTGTCCGGCTGTCCGGCGCACTGATAGCACAGGGCCAAAAGGAAGGCGGTCTTCGGCTCGGGCACAAACCGCGGTGCGGCCTGCATGATCTGTTCATAGATCGCCGCGGGTTCCAGGCATTCGTCGGCCGTCGGCGGGCGGCCCAGCTTGGAGAAGCGATCCTGGTACTGCTCCAGCACGTAGGTCACGGCCGCCGAAAAGTCCGGGTTCGCCGTGTGTGTACCCAGCCGCTCGACAAAGGCGTCCCGCAGGACGGGGTCGTTCAGTCGGGTCCCCGTAACGACGCCCGTGGCCGCCGCCCACACCGCGCGGGGCGTGTCCTGAAATGCGACCTGCATGCGGTTCAGGTTCTCGACGGCCAGCGGCTTGTCACCCGTTTCAATGTGCGTTTCGATGATGCATCGCCAGAGGTGCACCGCACGTTCGCACATCGGATAGGCGGCGACGAAACGATGATAGATGTCCAAGGCCTTGTCGGGACTACTGTAATCCCGGCGGTAGATCCAGGCGCAGTTCTCAACCCCCTGGAGGGTCTCCGAATCGTCGCAACCGCTCGCCAGCAGGGCATCCAGGACCGTGTCCGCTTCGGTGGGTTTGCCGGCCTTGAGCCAGGTCCAGGCCAAATCCGCTCGTGCGCGACACGTCCGGGCATCCGTGGGATGCAGTTCGATCAGCCGGGTATACAAGGCGGCCGCCTGGTCCCAGACCTGGGCCTGCTGGAACTCCCACGCCACCCAGGACAGGGCCTCATAATGCTGCTCAAACGTCGAATAGTAGGGCCCCAGCAAGGGCGCGACGACCTGCAGGGCCTCGTTGATCTGTCCTTGGTCGAGGTGCGCCTTGGCGTATGAGCCGTAGACCCAGACGATCTCGGGGGCATCCGGATAGTCCCGGATCAGCCTCCAGTAGATGTCGAAGGCCTTGTCGTAATCGCCCAGTTTGGACGAAAAACCCCACGCCAGGTCACGGGCGGGTTTGACCACCTCCGCCCCGGCGGTGGCGAGCAACTCATCCACGGCCGCCGCGGCCCCGGCCCGATCGCCCTTGTTGATAAGCTCCCAGATGGCCTGGACTTGTGAATCCACACCCGGCGGCGGGGTATCGGTAGCGAAAGTCGTTCCGACAAACCCTGTGACGACCAGATATGTCATCCATATCCGACCGCGTGCGCTAAATGCCCAACTCGCACCGCCCATGATGGATTCCTCCTCAAAAACCCCCATTCCCTATGGGCTTGCCCAATTCAACCTTGTCCTTCCGGACACTCCCCATTTGACAGTGTAACCCGGATTCCCGGTCAGTCAAGAAAAAACAGACAAAATGTTCTTGGCGACTCTGGCGTCAGAGGCCTTGGAAGTCAGGCGAGGAAGGACAACGGTCCGGATCGCTCCCCCGCCGTCGGGGCAGGGAAAAGGGGGTTATTGTCTTGACAGGCCGTCGGCCGGGCCGTAGAAGGGGGCGGTTGGCGGCGCGGCGACGCGGGTCCCCGTAGCTCAACGGATAGAGCGTTGGCCTCCGGAGCCAAAGGTTAGAGGTTCGAATCCTCTCGGGGACGTTCTTCCTGCTTTCGAATCTCCCGCGGCTGGGTGTCTTGGCATCGCCCATCAGACAGGGTGTTCTTCGGGTTGGTTGGCTGGCCCGGTGGGGGACACGTTGGCGGGCATCACCAACCTGTCAAGTTGGCACGCCGGGCGTGGAAGGGTCTGGTAAAACTGGCAGTTTCACGGCGGCGGGCGGCCTGCGGCGGCTTTTTATGCACTGTCGGAACTCTTTGCAAGTGCTTTTATGAACTGGATTTGTATCGGTCGCCGGCGTTCCTGAGCGATCGCCCAGGTATGTCTGGTATTGCGTTTGCAATACCCCCTGCATCGACGGGCCGTCGGCCTGTCTTGCGGGTAAGGACGGTTGCCACCGGCAGCCGGTGTCGGCCGGGTCCACGCGGACCTGGGGGTCGACGCAGAAGACGCAAGAATCGTCAGGAAGGAGAAACAGGAATTATGGCAGTGAAGAATCTGGCGTTTGAGGCGGACGCTCGCACCGCACTGTTGGCCGGGGCGGAAAAGCTGGCCACGGCGGTGCGATCCACGCTGGGCCCACGGGGCCGGACGGCGATCATCGACAAGGGCTGGGGGGGGCCGAAGGTCACCAAGGACGGCGTCACGGTGGCCGAAGAGATCGACCTGATCGACAAGGCTGAGAATATGGGCGCCAAGCTGGTGCGCGAGGCCGCCAGCAAGACCAGCAAGGTCGCCGGCGATGGCACGACGACCGCGACGGTGCTGGCCGAGGCGATGTTCAGGGAGGCCTTCCGAAATGTGGCCGCCGGCGCCGACCCGATGAGCCTGAATCGCGGCATCCAAAAGGCCGTCCAGGCCGCCGTCGAGCAGTTGGAGGCGCAGGCTAAACCCGTCGACATCGCCAAGAAGGACGACATCATCCATGTCGCGGCCATCAGCGCCAACAATGACGTGGAGATCGGCAAGAAGATGGCCGAGGCCTTCCAGCGGGTGGGCAAGGATGGCGTCATCACCGTCGAAGAGGGCAAGAGCCTGGAGACGACCGTCGAGTACGTCGAGGGCATGCAGTTTGACCGGGGGTTCCTCAGTCCGCACTTCGTGACCAATCAGGACAGCATGACGTGCGAGCTGGACCGGCCGTTCATCCTGGTTTACGAGGATAAGATCAGCAACGTGCAGAAGATCGTGCCGTTGCTGGAGGCCGTCGCCAAGAGCAAACGGCCCCTGCTGATCATCGCCGAGGACGTCGAGGGCGAGGCCCTGGCGACCCTGGTGGTCAACAAGCTGCGGGGCATTCTCAAGGTAGCCGCGGTCAAGGCCCCCGGCTACGGCGATCGTCGCAAGGCGATGTTGGAAGATATCGCGGCGATGACTGGGGCGCAGGCGATCTTCAAGGACCTGGGCGTCGAACTGGACACGGTGCAACTGAGCCAGTTGGGCCAGGCCAAAAAGGTCACGATCGACAACGATAACACGATCATCGTGCAGGGGGCGGGTTCTTCGGCCGCGATTCAGGGCCGCATCGGCCAGATCAAGGCCGAGCTGGAAACGACCACCAGCGACTATGACCGGGAGAAGCTGCAAGAGCGGTTGGCCAAGCTGACCGGCGGCGTCGCGCAGATCAACGTCGGCGCCGGCAGTGAGGGCGAGATGAAGGAGAAGAAGGCCCGCATCGAGGATGCGTTGCACGCGACGCGTGCGGCCATCGAAGAGGGCATCGTGCCCGGGGGCGGGGTGGCGCTGGTGCGCTGCATCGCCACGGTCAAGGGGCTCAAGCTCACGGGCGACGAGAAGACGGGCGCGGCCATCGTCGCCAAGGCGCTGCGGATGCCGTGTTACTGGATCGCCGAGAACGCCGGGGCCGTGGGCAACCTCGTGGTGAACAAGGTCGCCGAGGGCAAGGGCGGTTTCGGCTACAACGCCAATACGGACACGTACGAGGACCTGCTGGCCGCGGGTGTGATCGACCCGGTCAAGGTCACGCGGATTGCGTTACAGAACGCCGCAAGCGTGGCGGGGCTGCTGTTGACGACCGACTGCGTTGTGACGGAAAAGCCCGAGAAGAAACCGGCCGGTGGACCGGGCATGGATGAAATGGGTGGCATGGGCGGCATGGACGGGATGATGTAATCCGGCCATGGGCCCCTGCGAGGAATAGGCAGCCAAGAGAGAGCGAAACCTGAGGAGAGAATCCTATGAAGCTCAAACCGTTGGATGATCGTGTGGTGGTCAAGCCGAACGAGGCGGAAGAGAAGACGGCCGGTGGGATCGTGTTGCCGGACGCGGCCAAGGAAAAGCCCCTGCAGGGCAAAGTGATCGCGGTCGGTCCGGGCAAGCTGCTGGACAGCGGCAAGCGCGGCGAGATGTCGGTCAAAAAAGGCGACACCGTGGTATTCGGCAAGTACGGCGGCAGCGACATCGAGATCGACGGCACGGAGTACAAGATCCTTCGCGAAAGTGAGATCCTGGGCATCGTGGACAAGAAGTAAGGACGCAAACAGGGGCCCCGGTCCCTGGGAGGATAGCACGAAATGGCAAAGCAGATGATGTTTGATCAGACGGCCCGCACGCAACTGCGTGAGGGGCTCGGCACGCTGGCGGCCGCCGTGAAGGTCACCATGGGACCGACGGGGCGCAACGTGCTGCTGCAGAAGAGCTTCGGCTCGCCGAAGATCACCAAGGACGGCGTGTCGGTCAGCAAGGAGATCGAGCTGGGCGCCAAATTCAAGAACATGGGCGCCAAGATGGTCAACGAGGTGGCCAGCAAGACCAGCGACGTGGTCGGCGACGGCACGACGACGGCGACGGTGTTGGCCGAGGCGATCTACGACGAGGGACTCAAGTACGTCACGGCCGGCGTGAATCCCGTGGCCGTGCAGCGCGGCATCACCAAGGCGGCCCAAGTGGCGATGGATTACATCGCCTCGATCGCCAAGCCGGTCAAGACGCGCGACGCGAAGGTCAAGGTCGCCACGATCAGCGCCAACAATACGCCGGAGATCGGCGAGATCATCGCCGATGCGCTCGAAGCGGTGGGCGATGAGGGCGTGGTCGAGGTCGAGGAGGGCAAGGCCCTGCAGACTGAGATGACCGTGGTCGAAGGGATGCAGTTCGATAAGGGCTACATGTCGCCGTATTTCATGACCAACCCCGAGACGCTGCAGGCGGAGTTCGAGGACGCCTACATCCTGCTGCACGAGAAGAAGATCTCGAACCTGCGGGAGTTCGTGCCGCTGCTGGAGCGGGTGGTGCAGACGGGGCGGCCCCTGGTGGTGATCGCCGAGGACGTGGAAGGCGAGGCGCTCACGGCCCTGGTCATCAACCGGTTGCAGGGTGTGCTGAAGGTCGCGGCGGTCAAGGCGCCCGGCTTTGGCGATCGCCGCAAGGCGATGCTGCAGGACATCGCGATTCTCACGGGCGGCCAGGTCATCACCGAGGACTTGGGCATCAAGCTGGAAAAGGTCGAGCTCTCGATGCTCGGTCAGGCCAAGAAGGTGCTGGTCGGCAAGGATACATGTACCCTCATCGAGGGGGCGGGCACGAAGAAGGATATCACGGCCCGGTGCGATCAGATTCGCCATCAGATCGAGAAGACGACCAGCGATTACGATCGGGAGAAGCTTCAGGAACGTCTGGCCAAGCTGACCGGCGGAGTGGCGGTCGTCAAGGCCGGTGCGGCGACCGAGGCGGAGATGAAGGAGCGCAAGGACCTGTTGGACGATGCCTTGCACGCGACCAAGGCGGCCATCGAAGAAGGCGTCGTGCCCGGCGGCGGCGTGGCGTTCCTGCGGGCGATTCCGGAGGTCCAGAAAGCCCGTTCGAAGGCCCGCGGCGATGAGCGCATCGGGTTCGACATCGTCTGCGGCGCCCTGAAGGCGCCAACCCGCCAGATTGTGGACAATGGCGGCGGCGACGGCGACGTGGTCGTGGCGCAACTGCTGGAGAAGAACGGCAACGAGGGCTACGACGCCTCCACGGGCGAATTCGTGGACATGGTCAAGGCCGGCATTCTGGACCCGGCGAAGGTCGCCCGGACCGCGCTGCAGAACGCCGCGAGCGTGGCGGGCTTGATGCTGACGACGAACGTGCTTATCACGGACGTGCCGGACGACGATAAGGAAAAGGCCGAGATCGGCGCGATTCTGTAAGCGCGGGATTTCGGTGGACCGGACGTGGGACGGACGGCGTGGGCCTGAACCTCGCCGTCCGTTTCAATGAACAGGGATGCGTGTCGCGAGGGAAGTCATGGCCAAACGCGACTACTACGATGTGTTGGGCGTCAAGCGGGACGCCTCGCAGGAGGAGATCAAGCGCGCGTACCGGCGTTTGGCGATGAAATACCATCCCGACAAGAATCCCGGCGACAAGGAGGCCGAGGCCAAGTTCAAGGAATGCGCCGAGGCGTATGAGGTGCTGGGCAACGCGGAGAAGCGGCGCAAGTACGACCAGTACGGCCATGAGGGACTGCGGGACGCCGGGATGCATGATTGGTCGCGGATGCACGTCGATGACATCAGCGACATGTTCAGCGACATCTTCGGGGATTTCTTCGGCGGGGGGCGTCGAAGCCGCCGGACGGCCCATCGGGCCACGCGCGGCTACGATCTGGAGACCGCGGTTGAGCTGAGCCTCGAGGAGATCGCCCACGGGACGGAGAAGACGATCGAGTTTACGCGGCAGGACACGTGTCCGACGTGCCAAGGGACCGGATGTGCCCGCGGGCGCAGTCCCTCGGTCTGCCCGACGTGCGGCGGCACCGGTCAGGTGCAGCGGGCCGGACTGGGGGGCTTCTTTCAGATGGTCTCGACGTGTCCGAATTGCCAGGGGATGGGGCGTGTGATCACCGATCCCTGCCCGAAATGTCGGGGCAAGACCACCGTGCCCAAGAAGCGCACGCTGACGGTCAAGATTCCGCCGGGGGTGCACGAGGGCCAGGGCATTCGGGTGGCCGGCGAGGGCGAGCCCGGTCACAACGGCGGCCCGCGGGGCGATCTGTACTGTTACGTGCGGGTGCGGGCGCATCCGTTTCTCATGCGCGACGGTGACGACCTGATCTGCACCGTACCCATCAGCTTCACCCAGGCGGCGCTGGGAACGCTGTTGGAGGTGCCCACGCTGGACGGGACGCGGCAACTACGGATACCGCCGGGGACGCAGCACGGCAACGTGTTCCGCATCAAGGGGGAGGGCCTGCCCAATATCCGCACGCAACGACGGGGGGATGAGCTGGTCCGCGTGACGGTGGAGATTCCGCGGCGGCTGAGCCCGGCCCAGGAAAAGCTGCTCCGGACGTTCGCCGAGACCGAGGACAAGCAGGTGATGCCCGAGAGTCGCGGCTTCTTTGAGCGGCTGCGTCAGCACTTCGGGAATAACTGAGCCGTGAGACGTTGATGTGTTACGATGGTGAGTGAGATGAAGAAGGTCGAATCGCACAAGTCGAAACCTGAGACAGCACCCGAGACAACTCCGGGGTCGCCGCCGGACGCCCACGTCAAGGCGGGATCCCAGAAGACACCGGCGTCCGGGCCCGGTGGGGCGGCGGAGGCCTTGGAGAAGAAGATCGCCGAATTGGAGCAGGCGAACGCGGAATTGCGTGAGCAGCACCTTCGGTTGCAGGCGGACTATGCGAATCACGAAAAGCGCACGCTCAAGCGGATCGCGGACGACGTGGACCGGCAGAAGCGCACGTTATTGCTGGCGTTGTTACCGTCGCTGGACAATTTCCCGGCGGCCCTGGCTCACGCCGAGGCGGCCAAGGACGGGGGGCCGGATGCCGTGACCGGCCTGGTGGAAGGTGTCCGGCGGGTTTTCCAGCATCTGTTGGATGCGTTGGCGGCGCAAGGCGTGGTGCGGATTGACGCGGTTGGCCAGCCGTTCGATCCGACGGTCCACGAGGCCATGATGCAGCGGTGTGAGCCGGACCAGCCCGATGGTGTGGTCCTGGAGGAGGTGCAACCAGGCTATCGCTTGGAGGGGCGCCTGTTGCGCCCGGCCAAGGTGATCGTGAATAAGCACGTGACGAACCAGGAGCCGGCGGAGGCCCATGAAGGGGCATCGGCCGAGCCGGGTGAATCGGGTGATGGAGACTAGCCGTGCCGACGTATGAGTATGCCTGTGGGGCGTGTGGGTTTTGTTTCGAGCGGTTTCAGTCCATTACCGCACGGGCGCCGCGAAAGTGCCCGCAATGCGGCCGTATGCAACTGAATCGACTGATCGGCACCGGGGCGGGCATTCTATTCAAGGGCAACGGCTTCTACGAGACCGATTACCGCAGCGACAGCTACAAGCAAGCCCAGAAGAAAGAGGGCGGCGGTTCCTCCGGCGGATCGGGCAAGGCGGCCGACAAGGGCGCGGACAAGGGATCCACAAAGCAAACGACATCGGGCGAGGGCTCCGGCGCCGCATCAAGCGGCTCGGCCAAGTCGTCCGCGCGGGCCAAGCCGGAGACGACCTGACTTCGGATCGGGTCCCCTGTGCGCCAGGCGACCGGATGCAGAGGTGCCTCAGAAACCCACCACCACGGGATTGGTCCAGGCGTGCCGGCCAAGTGGATCAATGACCTCGGCCCGTATCCATCGGGGCGGGTGTGCGGCCGCGAACTCCCATTGGGCCGTCGTGATCGTCTGAGCCTCTTCGGCACTGAAGACCCGGCCGCCACCGGCTGCGGACTCTTCTAAAAAATGACTGTCACTGTCCGTCTGTTGACGTGGTATGCAGATGGATGCCAAACCGAGGCCACGAGGGCCAGAAGATCTTTGGGACATCATCGGAAATGCTCGTAAATCTTGTTGTACCCTTCGTTTGTGAAACGCGTCCGGAGGGACTCGAACCCCCAACCCTCGGTTCCGAAGACCGATGCTCTATCCAATTGAGCTACGGACGCTTTCCGGCCGTGGGTACTGTAGCGGCAGTGGCGGGGCGATGCAAGGGGCCAAGCCATGAATGCAAGGTCAGAACTCC
>DSDH01000524.1 GCA_011055475.1 Phycisphaerales bacterium
ATTCGCGGGCCACAACTGCAAAGTCGGCCTACGCCGACTATAAACTAACCTGCGAAGGCAGGTTTTGCAGTTGTAGCACGCGGTTTTAACCGCTGTGCGCTGTAATGTGCCATTGTCAAACTACGTAGACTTGCCTTATACAAATCCTACAGGACCTGAATGGTCTTCTCATAAAGTAATACGCGGCAGCCGAAGCATAGAATCCGCTTCAACAGGAATAACGATACGGTTAAGTAACAACCCTGGATCTACTTCATCGGGAATTGGCTTTCGCTGCGCATACGATGCTCCTCGTTGAAATCTCACAAACATATCATCGATGCAAACTATTGGGAGGAAAAATGAGTTCTCAATGGAAAAAATCTGTGCAATCTGTGCCGATCTGTGCCCTATAGTTCAATCACCTGATCGCTTACTTTTGTATTTTGTTGCCGAAAATTCCACATAAACACAAAAAATTGACTTTTTCCGAGCACCGTGATAGAATTTTCCTCGTGTACAGAGATAGATTATCCCCCTACTAAAATATGACCCAAATCATTGATCGAATTGATCAAGCCATTGTGCGCTTGCTTCTGGAAGACGGACGGATGTCTAGCGCGGAGATCGCTCGCCGCATTGGCGAGGTCTCCGAGCGCTCCGTCCGTTATCGTATCAACAAGCTGCTCGAAAATGACGTGATCCACATCAGCGCGATTGTCAATCCGAAGACGGTTGGGCTTCCCGTCACGGCCAACATCTTCATCGAGGCGGAACCGGGCCGGGTATTGGATGTGGCCCAGACGATGGCGGAATTCGAATGCGTGAACTACGTGGCCTGTTCCATCGGGGAGCGGGATCTGAGCGTGCAGGTCTATTCTCGTGATAACGAGGAATTGTACCGGTTCGTGGCCGACATCATCGGTAACGTGCCGGGCGTGAGAAAGACCAGCACCATGATGCTGCCCCTGGTCCTGAAGGACATCTACGATTGGCAAATGCCAGATGCCTGCACCGTCGAAGATGATGAAGAGAGAAAAGGAACTTGAGGGACGATTTTGGCGTGACGTTGCAGGAGGTCTACGAGGCCCGGCAGCGCATTCGCGCCATCACCATCGAGACGCCGTTGATCGAATCGCCCGCCTTGGCGGAAACTTGTGCCGGACGCTCCGTTTTTTTGAAAGCGGAGAGCCTTCAGCCGACCGGTTCCTTCAAAATCCGGGGGGCGGCGAACAAACTGCTCAGCCTGACCGAGGCGGAACGGGCGCGCGGCGTGGTCACCGTCTCCAGCGGCAATCACGGGCGGGCGGTGGCTCACGTGGCAGCCCAGTTGGGGATCCGGGCCGTGGTTTGCCTTTCGGAGCGGACGCCGCGCAACAAGATCGAGGCCATCGCCGGGCTGGGGGCAGAGGTGCTCGTCCACGGCGCCAGTTACGAGGAGGCCGAGATCCACGCCCGGCGCATACAGGAGGCGCGGGGCTTGACGATGATCGAGCCCTTCGACGATCCTTTCGTCATCGCGGGGCAGGGCACGGTGGGGCTGGAGATCCTGGCTGCTTTTCCGGCGGTCGATACGCTCGTCGTCCCTCTTTCAGGCGGCGGCCTGTTGTCGGGAATTGCCCTGGTGATGAAATCGGCCAATCCGGCGATCCGAACGGTGGGCGTGTCGATGGCGCGGGCGCCGGTGATGTACCACAGCCTGCGGGCCGGCGAGCCGGTGGATATGGCGGAAGAGGACACGCTGGCCGACGCCCTGGTGGGCAACATCGGCCTCGACAATCGGTACACATTCCGGATGATCCATCACCTGGTGGACGAGGTGGTGTTGGTCTCTGAAGAGGAGATTGCCGGGGCGATGGCCATGGCCTTGCAAGCTCACCGGCTCGTGGTGGAGGGGGGTGGTGCCGTGGCGATCGCGGCGTCGATGCACCACCGGGTCGAGCGACTGGGCCGGAACGTCGTGGTCGTGGTGAGCGGCAGCAACGTGAGCCTGCCGCTGTTCCTACAGATCGCCCGGGACCACGGTCTTGGGTAGATCTCTCCAGGCTGTTTGTGAGACGTAGCTACCTAGACACTGCTGTGGCCGGTCTCCGACCGAGCCACCGGCGGACTTCTCCGAAGCACTTGAAAGGGCTTCGTTCCAATTGGCATAGCGCGATGTAGAACGTAAACGTAAGGGGCTCTTTACGTTTTACGCCTACGCTTTAACCCCGTTCCGCCTTGAACCCCAGTAACTCGTACACCTTAATTGTCTCTGACCGTCCCTTGACCGACGTCTCGGCCGATTTGCCGACCACGACGACGTCGGCGAGACGCCGGTAGGTGGTGTCGGAGATGAGCACGGCGGTGCCCAACTCTCGGTTTAGCCCCTCGATGCGGTTGGCCACGTTGGCGGGGTCGCCGATGGGCGTGTACTCCGCCCGCGCCTCGCAACCGACGCTGCCCACGACGGCGGTGCCGGTGTGGATACCAAAGACGGTGCGCAGTTCGAACGCGCCCGCGATGCGGCGAATCTCGTTGAACTTGCTCAGCAGTTGGTGGGCCTCCAGCACCGCCTCGACCGCGTGGAGCGCGTGGTGGGCATCGTCCAGCGGCGCGCCGAAGAGCACCAACGCGCCGTCGCCGGTGTAGCGGGTGACCGTCCCGCCATATTTGGACAGAATCTGCACCAGATTCTCGTAGTAGGCGTTGAGCGTCTGGACCACCTGTTCCGGCGCGGTCTGCTCGCACCACGTCGTGAATCCCCGGATGTCGCTGAACACGATGGTGACCTCGCGGCGCTCGCCCCCCAGCCGGATGCGACCGCCGAGGATGCCGTCGCGTACGGCGGCGCTGACGTATCGCCCGAAGGCGGCCTTGAGCACTTCCTGTTCCGCCAGTTCCTGGGCCAGCGCGTTGAAGCGCAGCCCCAGGTCGGCCAGTTCGTCGCTGGTGCTGGGACGAGCCCGGGCGGTGAGATCGTTAGCGCTGATGGCGTTCATCACGTCTTTCAGCTCTTTGATGGGTGAGAGCACGTTCTGAACCAGTGAGAAAGTCAACGTCAGGGCCACGCCGCCGGCGAAGACCACGACGGTGATGGTGAGCAGCAGGCTAGTGGCGGGCTCCCCGCCTAGTGTCATGGCCTGATTGTAGCTGAACAGGCCCAGCATCGACAGCGGGACGATCATCACCGGAAGAATGAGGATCGGGAGCTTGTGCCGCAGTTCGAAGCGGCGGACGTCGGGATGGTCGAGATCCGGCTTGGCGCCTTCCAACTGCGCCAGGTAGGCAACGGGCGTCATCGCCTTTTCCAGGTACAGTAGGAAAAAGACCAGGGCGATGGCGACCGACGAGACCAGGCTGACGATCCAACCCTGGAGCACGAGTTCGAAACGAAAATCGGTGGCGACGAAGGAGTAGACGGCCTGGGCCGCGTAGGCCAGGACGGCGACCTTCATCGTCTGGCCCACCACCAACGGTGAGAAGTTGACCGCCTCGATCCAGGTGCGCGTCGCAAGTTCGGGGCCCGGCAGTTTGCCGGCGATCAACTGGGCCAGGAAGGCGCGGATGTTGGGCGAATAACGGTGGTAGAACACGTAGGCCATCAGCGTCACGAAGACGACGACGACGGTCACCACGCCCACCAGGTCGTACCAGACGACGTCGGTGATGATGTAGTTGAAGACCATCGCGCCCAGGAAGGCCGGCAACGTGAGGGTCAGTTGGCCCCGCAGGTAGACGTACATGACGTAGAGCGGGTACCCCCGCCATTCGGCGAAGAGTCCCCGGGGTACGCTCTGGTAGAGGAAGTCGGTTCGTTTCACTCAGCACTCTTTCTATTTGCTATTTGACTGTCCGGGAAGCCCCGCTTCGGTCATCCGGTGGGGGTCGAGGATGGCGTCCAGCTCCTGGGAGTGGAGCACGTCCCACTCCTCCGCCACCTGGCGCACCGTTCGGCCGGTCCGGAGGGCCTCCTGGCTGATCTTGGCCGCCTGCTCGTAGCCGATGACGGGGGCCAGGGCGGTCGCCAGGGCCAGGTTGCCCTCGACCGTCTCCCGGCAGCGGGCCTCGTTCGCCTTGATCCCGGCGACGCAGCGATCGGTGAAGGCCCGGACGCCGTTGCTCAGCCACGCGATGGCGTGCAACACGTCGTAGGCCAGCAAAGGCATCATCAGGTTGAGTTCGAAATATCCCCCCATGCCACACAGGCCGATGGCCGCGTCGTGGCCGATGACCTGGGCGGCGACCATGATCAACGCCTCGGCCATCACCGGGTTGACCTTGCTGGGCATGATGGAGGAGCCGGGTTGGACGGCCGGCAGGTGGATCTCACCCAGTCCGGCGCGCGGACCGGAGCCCAGCCAGCGCACGTCGTTGGCGATCTTGCTCAGGCTGACGGCGATGGTCTTGAGTTGCCCCGAGACCTCCACCAGCCCGTCGCGGGCGGCGTTGGCCTCGAAGTGATTGCTCGCCTCGACAAAGTCGGCGTCGAGAGCTTGGTTGAGCCGCTCGATGGCCTGCCGGGCGAAATCGGGAGGGCAGTTGATGCCGGTGCCCACGGCGGTGCCGCCCAGGGGGAGTTCGCGCACGGCCGCTATCGCCCGCCCGGCCCGGCCCACGCTTTTCCGGGCCTGGGCGGCGTACCCGCTGAATTCCTGGCCCAGGCGGATCGGCGTCGCGTCTTGCAGGTGGGTCCGTCCGCTCTTGACAACGGTGTCGAAGGCGCGGGCCTTTTCGGCCAGGGCCTGATGCAGGTGATCCAATGCGGGGATGAGATCGTCACGCAGCGCCAGCGTCGTCGCCATGTGGATGGCGGTGGGGATGACGTCGTTGCTGGATTGGCTCATGTTGACGTGATCGTTGGGATGGATTGGGGGATGGGCCGGCGGCTCGCTCCCGATCTCCCCGCCGAGCAGTTGGATGGCCCGGTTGGCGATGACCTCGTTGGCGTTCATGTTGCTCGAGGTGCCGGAACCGGTCTGGAAGACGTCGACGGGGAAGTGCTCGTCCAGCAAGCCGTCGATGACGTCCTGGCTGGCCCGGACGATGGCTTCCCCGCGCTGCTCGTCCAGCAGGCCCAGGGCCACGTTGGCCTGGGCACACGCCCGCTTGACCAGCCCTAAGGCCTGGATGAAGCGCCGCCCAAAGCGCAGGCCAGAGATGGGGAAGTTTTCCACCGCTCGCTGGGTCTGGGCGCCCCACAGGGCCCCGTCGGCGATGGTGACCGATCCCAGGGAATCGTGTGCTGTCCGGGTCACGTCTCTTCCTCCTCTCTTTCTCTTTCCCGCTCTCTTTGCGCCCGGCGGATCCGGGCCCGCGTCTTGCCGATGCCCCGGGTGGGCGGGACGCCGCGCGGGCAGACCTCCACGCAGTTCCACACCATGTCGCAGCCCCATACCCCTTGCTCGCTATCGACCAGTCGGAGCCGTTGCTCGTCGGCCTCGTCCCGCACGTCGGCCAGGAAGCGATAGTGCTGGGCCAGGGCGGCCGGCCCCAGGTAGGCCGGATCCCGCCCGGCCGCCGGGCAGACGGCCTGGCAGCTGGCGCACAGGATGCAGTTGGTGTACGCTTCGGCCTCGTGCCAGTCCTTGGGCGGGACGAGGTATTCCTTTTCCGGCCCAGCCTCCGCTGCTTGGAGCCAGGGCTGGACGGCGGCGGTTTTATCCAGGAAGGAATCCACGTCGACGAGCAGGTCCTTGACGACCGGCAGGTTGGCCAGGGGGGCGACGGTGATCGTCCCGGTCTCGAGGGCGTGAACCTGGGTCCGGCACGCCAGGCGGGTCTGGCCATCGATCGTCATCGCGCAGGAGCCGCAGACGGCGCCCCGGCAGGCGTAGCGGAAGGCCAGGCTGCCGTCCTGTTCCGCCTGGATGCGCAGGAGGGCCTCGAGGACGGTCGCGCCGGGCAGGACGTCGAGGGTATAGGCCTGGACGTGCGGCCCGGCGTCGCTGGCCGGATCGAAGCGCTGAATTTCGAAGGTGAAGGTCTGGTTGGGCATGGAACTGTCTCCTTGCTAATCTCAAAAATAGGACGCAGATTCACGCAGATGGACGCTCCAGAAGATGATTATGAAAAGTATTGATACAGGTATCGCACGTTGGCCTCGAAGCGATGCAGGCCGCCGGTCCAGGCGTCGAAGGAGGCGGGGATGGGCTGTTGGCACGTCTCCTCAACTGATTGGCCGGCCGACAGCGCCTGTTGCACCAAGTCGGTCAGGGCGACGACGTATTGCTGCTGGCGCGCGACGTCTTCCCGCGTGCCCAGTGGGCCGTGGCCGGGGACGAAGGTCTCGGCGCCGGTGGTCAGGATCTGGTCCAGGATGGCCCGCCAATTCTCGGGGGTGCTGGTCCCCATGAACGGGTGGCACTGGAAAAAGGCCAGGTCGCCCAGGAAGATGACGCGCTCTTCCGGCAGGATGAGCAGCGCGTCGCCGGGCGAGTGACCGCCGCCGTGGGTGACGAGTTCGGCCGTTCTACCAGACCCGTGCAAGACGATCCGCCGGTCGAAGGTCTGGTTGGGCGGCGTGGGGGCCAGGTCGGGCAGCGTCTCCAGGGTGGCATGGAACATCTGAATGCGGTCCCGGAGGGCGGCGATCTGTTGCTCGTCTGCATCGCGATCCTCTTCCTCAAGGGCCTGGATTTGCTCCTCCAGCGCGACGATGGCCTGCTGCACTTCCTCGGGATGCGCCTTGACGTATCGGACTTGATCGACGCCCTGGGTCACGATGATCTCCCGAGTCTGGGGCGTCGAGATGATGGCGGTCTCGGGGGCGAAGGCCTGGTTGCCGCTCCAGTGGTCGCGGTGGCTGTGGCTGTTGACGACGTAGGCGACCGGGCGCCCGGTCAGCTGCTCGGCCGCGGCCTTGAGGTCGGCCCCGGCCTGGGGGGTGACGAAGGTGTCGAAGACCAGGGTGCGATCGCCCAGGTCGACGATGCCGGCGTTGCTGGAGGCGCCGCCCCCTTCGCGCGCGATGGCGGCGTACACGCCAGGGGCGTCCGCTGGCCCGATGGCGTGCAGGGTGAAGTGTCGCGAGATCGGTATTGAATCGCCTTTTTGTTGCGTTTGCTTCGTTTGCTCCATAGACTCTCTCCTCTCAGAAGTGCCACTCGTTATACTACCCGACGTTCTTAGCCGAAAGCCTGATTTTTGGTGGTCTCCCCGTTGAGTGTTGCTACACATTTTTTGCCACGAATTTCACGAATTCCCACTAATTTCGAACGATAATCCGTGAAAATCAGTGGAATCCGTGGTTGATATCCTCGACTCTAAATTCTGGCTCTTTGTACAAGGATCCAGTTGATAAGTACCTAATACCCTCTCTCGCTCGGTTCGTAACGGGTGATGATGACGTCCTGGTACGTGATGCGTGGTGGCTCACCGGGGACGTAGGTCGCCAGGCTGTGCTTGAGCCAGTTCTCGTCGTCGCGCCCCGGGTGATCGGTCCGCCAGTGAGCGCCCCGGCACTCGGTGCGCCGGAGGGCGGTGAGGGCGGTGGCCTGAGCCAGGTCCAACATGCCGCCCAGTTCCAGCGTATCCACCAGGTCGTAGTTGAAGGCTTTCCCGCGATGGTCGAGGGTGACGTGCCGGTAACGATCCTTCAACTCGGCCAACGTCTCGACCGCCTGGGCCAGCGAGCGGGCCTCCCGGTATACGCCAACCTGGTCGGTCATCGTCGCCTGCATCTGGCGGCGGAGGGCGATCTGCCGTTCACCGGTCGATCGCGCGCGTAGGGCCTCGATAGCGGCCTGTTCTTCGTGTAGTGCAGATAGCAGTGCCGATTCCTGGGGGATGCCGCCGCCGGATGCGACCTGGTTGGCCCAACGACATGCCCAACGACAGGCCCAACGACAGGCCCAACGACAGGCCTGTTCTCCCGCCCGCTTGCCGAAGACCAGCGTCTCCAGCAGGGAGTTGCCGCCCAGGCGATTGGCGCCGTGCACGCTGATGCAGGAGCACTCGCCGATAGCGAAGAGCCCCGGGAGCGGTGTCTCGCCGTTCTCGTCGCAGGCCAGCCCGCCCATCGAGTAGTGTTGCGCCGGTTGGACGGGGATGGGGGTCTCGATGGGATCGACGCCGGCGAAGTCCATCGCGATCTGGCGAATGCCCGGCAGATGTTCCTGGATCACGTCGGCCCCCAGGTGGCGCACGTCCAGGTGGACGTAGCCATCGCCGATGCCGCGTCCCTCCGCGACCTCGGTCTGGATGGCCCGGGCGACGATGTCGCGGGGGGCTAGTTCCATCACCTGGGGGGCGTAGTCGGCCATGAAGCGCTCGCCGTCCGCGTTGAGCAGGTAGCCGCCCTCGCCCCGCACCCCCTCGGTGATGAGGATGTTGGTGCCGTAGAGGGTGGTGGGGTGGAATTGAACGAACGCCATATCCTCCAGCGGCACGCCGGCCCGGTAGGCGGCGGCTGTGGCGCTGCCGGTGTTGATGTAGGCGTTGCTCGATTTCGCATAGATGCGCCCGTGCCCGCCCCCGGCCACGATGACCGCGCCGGCGGCGAAGACGTGCAATTCGCCCGTGGGAATGTGGAGCGCAATCGCGCCGCAGCAGCGGCCCTCGTCCACCACCAACCGGGTGACCAGCCACTCGTTGTAGAAAGGTATCTCCCGCCGGAGGCATTGCTCCCACAGGGTGTGCAGCAGGTGGTGACCGGTGCGGTCGGCGGCGTAGCAGGTGCGGGGGAACCCGGCCCCGCCGAAAGGACGCTGGGCGATGCGCCCGTTGGGGAAGCGGCTGAAATAGGCGCCCCAGTGTTCCATCTCCAGCACCCGTTCCTGCGCCTCGCGGGCCAGGATCTCGGCCCGGGGCTGGTCGGCCAGGTAGTCGGCCCCCTTGATGGTGTCGAAGGCGTGCCGTTCCCAGGAATCGTCGTGTCCCTCCGGGTGATTGCCCAGGGCGGCGTTGACGCCCCCCTGGGCCGCGCCGGAGTGGGACCGGATGGGATAGACCTTGGACAGCACGGCGACATCCTGCCCGGCCTCGTGGACGGCGACGGCTGCCCGCAACCCCGACAGCCCCCCACCGATGATCAGGATAGTATGGTAGATCGGTTTTTTGTCAGTCATTCTCTTATCAGTCATTCTCTTATCAGTCATTCTCTTATCAGTCATTCTGTATCTTCTCAATAAGTTGGGGAGCTGTGGCCGGTCTCCCGACCGAGCCACAGCGGGCACGGTCAGGAGACCGGCCCGAGCGAGTTTGCCCCGGTTTATTGAGATGATACTA
>DSDH01000528.1 GCA_011055475.1 Phycisphaerales bacterium
CCGGAGAATTACCTGGGGCTGCTTCATCTGGTCTGTGCAACCATCACATTTCGTTGTGCAGGGTTATTCGGATAGGCTCTAAGGGGTCCTCTGGTTCTCCGTTCTCCTTTCGAACAACGGGCGGCACCTGTTTTTCCGCAGGCAGGTCAGGTCTGCGTTGCGGATCAGCGTGCGACCACCCGTCCGGCCGGGTCAGCCGTCGCGGCCATAAGGACTTGTCGCATCCGGTCGAGCGTGGCCGCGGCCGTTTCGGGCGCTACCTGCCCGGCGGGCCCGGCCAGTCGTGCAAAGGCCTGTCCCGTGAGCCATTTCTCGCCGAAGTACAGCATATCCTGCACCTTGCGCGCCTCCAGGGCCGGATTGGCGTGTCTGCTGGACATGCCCTGCTCGTGCACCCCCCGCGCCGCGGCCACGACCCATACCTGCCAGCCCCGCAGCCGCGCGGTAAAGCAGTAGTCGCTGTCGCTGCCGATGAACACGTAATTCTCGTCGAGCAGACCGATCCTTTGGATCATGTCCCGCCGCAGCATCAGGCACGCCCCATCGGTCCAGGGCGCCTCGGTATCCTGATTGAACTGCGCCAACGGACCGTGTCGCCAGGCCCCCGCCGGAAAGGCTGCCAGGCCCCCGCCGGAAACGACGTAACGTGGATTCGACCGGTGCAGGTGCAGCGGCGCGGCGATACCACACCGCGGCCGACGGTCCATGCACTGCACCAGATGCTCGACCGCGTCCGGCCGCAGGTACATGTCCTGGTTGAGCACCATCACGTAGGGCACCGCGTCGGACCGATCCAGGTAGCGGCAGAGCCCCTCGTTGACCGCGGCCGTGAAGAAGACGTTGTCGTGGGTGTTGTCGCGGACGAAGGCCTCCACCTCAACGGTCTGGCGACGCAGATGGGCCAGGCATCGATCCAACTGATCCCGCCGCTTGTAGAATGGGATGATGACCGGAATTCTCATGCGTCGGACCCTTCCGCCGCTGCGCGTTGCTCTGAAACGGCCTGTTGGAGTCGCCGTGCCATTGCCGAGAAGACCTCCGGCCAGCGGCCGCGCTTGGGCTGTCGGAATAGTCGCATCGTCGGGTACCACGGGCTGTCATCGCGATTCAGCATCCACCGCCAGTCCGGGGCGAAGGGCAGCGCCAGCCAGACGGGCCGGCCCAGCGCCCCGGCCAGGTGGGCCGCCGCCGTGTCCACGCTGACCACCAGGTCCAGGTGCATCATCACCGCGGCCGTCTCGGCAAAGTCATTTAGCGACTCGGACACGTCCTCGACCGGCAGATGACGTCGAAGCTGCTCAAGCTGTGCCGCGGCCGGGCCTTTTTGCAGGCTCCAGAAGCAGACGCCGTCCACAGGGCCCAGCGCCGCCAGGAGCTCGGCGTCGCACGAGCGGTTGCGGTCGTTGCCGTGCCTGGGATTTCCCGCCCAGATGAGCCCGACGTGGAATCGGTGCGGATCGAAACGCTCCTGCCAGCGACGCACGAGAGGCTTGGGGGCCCGCAGATAGGGGATGTTTCGCGGGATCATCGCCTCGGTCGTCCCCAGCAGCGCCGGCAGGTCCATCACGGAGGCATGGAGATCGTATGGCTCATCCGGCGGACGCTCCTCGGCGAACGGCACACACCGATCAGGCCCCTCAAGACTGGAGGCCAGGCGAAGCAATCCGGCAGGTACTTCCAGCACGACCTGTCCACCCAGAGCCTTGACCTGCGGCAGGAAGCGGAGGAACTGGATCGCATCGCCGAATCCCTGCTCGCAGTGCAGCAACAGCGTTTTGCCGTCGAACGGCGAGCCGTCCCACCGCGGGCCGCGCAGGCGGTGCGGATACGTGTCGATCGGCACCTCGGGGTGGCGCCTCCAATGATGCAGGGCAAAACCCTCGCGGAGGCGCCCGGCCAGCAACAGCGCCAGCGACAAGTTCCACCAGGTGGTGCTGTAGTCCGGCCGCAGCAGCAGGGCCCGGCGGTAGTGGGCGATCGCCGTCGGCAGATCGCCTTCCTCCTTCAAGGCATCGGCGATGTTGCGGGCCGCTTCGGGCAACCGGTCGTTGAGTCGCAGGGCCTGCCGGTAGGCCTCGAGCGCTTCAGCGTGTTGCCCGGCCTGTTGCAGGGCCAGCCCCAGGTTGTTGAAGTACTCCGCCCCTTGGGGGTCGCACTGCGTGGCTTTACGATAGGCCTCAATCGCCTCGTCGATCTGCCCGGCGTCCTGCAGCGCGATCGCCAGGTTGTTCCAACACTCGGCCCAGTTGGGCCGAAGGCTCAGGGCCTTGTGATAGCGTGCAACCGCCTCTCCTGTGCGGCCGGCCCGCCGCAGGGCGTTGGCCAGGTGAAGCCAGGTTCGGTTCGCGGCGCCATCAAGGAGCAGGGCCTTGCGATAGGCATCAATCGCCTCATCCGGGCGATTCAGCGCCTCCAGCGAGACGCCAAGATGATCGTAGGTATCCGGATCATCGGGCGCCAGTTCAAGGGCCCGCCGGTAGTATTCGATCGCGCAGCCGTGCTCGCCCTTTTCGGCCCAGAGCAACCCGAGGCTTTGATGGGCCAGGGGTGTTTGCGGTTCGTGCGCCAGCACCCGCTCGTGCCACTGGATCGCCTCATCCATATGCCCCTGGCACTGAAGCAGGCACGCCTTGGTCAACATCGCCCGTCCGTCACCCGCATCTTGTTGGAGAGCGTGGTCACACGCGGCCATCGCCTCTTGCGAACGGCCCTGCCTCTGCAAGGCCAACGCCCGGTCCACCCAGCCGATTTGCCCCGCAACAGCCGGCCGTGATTCCGTGCATCCCGGCCCGGCGGCCATTTCGACAGAGGAGATCTCCTGCATCGGTCGAGCCCCTACACGCCTGATCCGATGGGTTGCGCCTCAGCCGACGAAGGGGTATTCGGCTGAGGTGTCACGCCGCCGACGGGCTTTATCAGGTGGGCAAAACGCGTGGCGTTCTCGCGGAGGTATCGCGGAAAGCGATCATCCAGGGGAACGATGCGGTACTCGCAGCCGATGCGGAAGAACAGATCGCGGGTCTCGGCCAGGCAGGCGGCCAGGTGCTCGGCGTCGTTGAACATCGGCCGGTTGCACTCGGTATGGGCGAAGGCCGCCAGCTTGTCCTGGATGGCCTTGACGCCGCCGGTATAGCTGAAGTGCCATCCGCCGCGGCTGACCATGCGACGGCGGAGGCCGCGGTAGTACTGCAAATCGCGTGTGACGTGCCGCAGGAACCGCCCGGGGAACATCGTCGTGCCCACGATATAGCTGCCCAGACAGTTGACGAAGTAGTAGCTTTCCTGCTGAACCAGGCTTTTGATGCCCGGGGTGTGGGCCTGCTCGGCCACGACCGAGGCCCGGGGGATCTCGTCCGCATCCGACAGGAGGATCACGTCGTCGTCGCGGCACTCGGCCAGCCCCAGGACCAGCCGCTGCCGCAGGTACCGCTCCATGGCCCACGGATCGCCCGTGTCCACGTCGTCGTAACACCGCATCTCGATATGAATGATGCGGTCCAGGAACGGGGCGAATCGGCGGCGATTCTCGCGGAAGAACAGGGGCTTGGGCCGGTTGGTGAAGGTGCGGTCGGCCTCGAGCAGGACGAACCGGTCGACCACGTCGGCCAGCTCGGCCAAGCGAATCTCCAGCAGCTCCAACTCGTTATAGAACAAGAACGTATCGTAAATCATGGCTCGGTCCCTACTAAAGGCATCGGTTATCGGCCCGAAGGAGCTTCAAAAAGAGACGATGAACCCGATGGTAAGGCCACGGGGCCCCGGTGGTGTACCCTGCATCCCGTGCTATGGACCGGACGGAGGAGCCGGAGGTGGGTTCTGATCATCTGGGGTGCGACGCTGCGGAACGTCACCGGCACGCTGGTTTTTGTGGCGGATTCGACGGGTCAGGGGAAGCAATCCGAACAGGACGGCCAGCGCCAGACCCGTCACCGTCGTGGCGGTCACGTACATCTGCACCCCACAGGCGACGCCGATGCTGGTAACAAGCCAGATGCTGGCCGCCGTCGTCATGCCGTGCACCCCGCTGCCGGCCTGGATCAGGGCGCCGGCGCCGAGGAACCCTACGCCCGTGACGATGCCCGCGACGATGCGGGTCGCGGCGTCGGGATTCCCCTGGGCCAGGTGCTGCGAGATGATCGTAAAGGCGCACGCGCCCAGGCAGATGATGATGTTCGTCCGCAGGCCGGCGGGCTTGCCGCCCAGCTCGCGCTCGAAGCCGATCGCCCCGCCCAGAACCAGAGCGACGACCAAGGAAATGATCTCATCGAAACCGACCATGTCGGTTGCCGCCAGCATGTTGACCGAATGCAGCATATCGCGTTCCCGTTCAGCATCAAACGGTGGATCATCGGATGGAACGAACCCGTACAGGGATCATATCGGCCAAATCCGCCCAGGACTTGTCCTGCGACCATCCCCAGGCGTGTGCCGAGCCGACCGCCACGGCCTGAGCCAGGGCCTGCTCCATCGTCCTGCCCGCCGCGAGCGCATCCAACAGCCCCGCCAATAGGAAATCCCCGCAGCCGACGGTGCCGGCTGTGGGCCGGTCGGTTCGGGCAGGCTCGGCCGACCAGGTGCCGGCAGGCGTAACGGCCACGGCTCCCCGGGCCCCACGGCTGACGACGATGATCTCGACGCGATCGGTCAGCGGGCCCACGGCAGCGGCGATCGCCTCGACCCGGTCCTCCACGGATCGATGCAATAATTCGCCTAGCTCAGCGAGGTTGGGCTTGATAACCCATACGGGTCCGGCGGCTAGAATCCGCTCCATCGCAGCGCCGGACGTGTCCACGGCCAGCCGCGCGCCGGCCTGTCGACAGGCATCCAGGCACGCCAGACAAGCGTCCAGCCGGGCATCGACGGGCATGGACCCGGCAAAAACACACACGCACTGATCGTCGACAAGCCCGGTCAGATCATCGCGAAGACGCAGCAGGTTTGCCTCCGTGGCAAGCCCGTTTCGCGCCCGCAGGTGCATCTCACGACCCCTTTTGGCGTCGATGACGGTCACATTCTGCCGCGTAGCCCCGGGCACCACGGTCATCCGCACCTCGATCGGGCCGAGCCAGCCCGCGACGCCCTGGGTCATTTGCCGGTAGTCATCCGACCCCCACAGGCCCGCGGCCACACTTGACCGACCCAGCCAACCCAGCGCACGGCAGATATTCAGGGCTTTGCCCGCGGGCAGCACGGTTTGGCCGGTTAGCGCGGCGTGTCGGTCCCAGTCCAGGTCCTCGCCGAAACAGCGAATGTCCCACGCGGGGGCGATTCCCACCGTGATGATCCGGTCGATTGGCATGCTCTGATCCCATCCCCGTCGCCGCCTCTCGTGAGGCGGTCGCCCGTCACGTCTCCACAAACCCTTTTTTCATAAAGCCTTGTGTGAAACCACAGAGCGAAGATGACCATTCATCATATCCGCGGCACGGCGGGGAGGAAGATTTTTTCGCGTTTTCTCGAGAAACTTCTGGACAGAATGCCGGCCCGCCTATATCATTATTCCGATTGGTTCAATGAGGTATTAATAGGATGCCATCTGACGGGTCATTTTGGAAGCTGTCGCGAAAGTGCCGTTACGCCCTGCGGGCCTTGTTCGAGCTTGCTTGGCGTGGCAGCGCCGAGCCGGTGTCCGTCCAGACAATCGCCACGGCCCAGGACGTGCCGGCGCGGTTTCTCGAGGTCATCCTCAACGAGCTCAAACGTTCCGGCCTGGTCGAATCGCGTCGCGGCAGCGATGGCGGGTACCTGCTGAGTGGCCGCCCGGACGAGGTGACCGTAGGGCAGGTTCTGCGTGTGCTGGGCGTGGCGGCCAGCCAGCAATCACCCCGCCGCGCGGGGCGGACGGGTTACGTGCGGGGCGACGAGGCGCTGGCTCTTCTGCAAGCGCGGGTGGACCAGGCGATTTCCGAGGTCTGCGACGGCACGAGCTTCTTGGAGCTTGTCGCCGAGGAACGGCGGCTGGCCGGACAGTACGTGCCGGAATACGTGATATAGGAAGGGGTCTATTTTTTTTGGCCATATACACTAGTCAACGAATGGGAATAGAAGGATAACATGGAGTCGCATTGGCGCAGTATAGCAAAGGCAGTGACCTACAGGGCCGGCGGAACGCTGCTGACGGTTCTGTCCGCTTGGCTGATTATGGGTGCGCCGGGAACCGCGGCGAAGATCGGGGTCTTGGACACATGCCTGAAAATCGTCCATTTCTACCTGCACGAGCGTGCCTGGAGCTGTCTGCGATTCGGCAAGATCGAGCCGCCGGAATATCAGATTTGATCGGATGTGACGTGTGTAAGCAGGAAGGAGAATCGAATGTTGCAGGATTATCGTCAGGAAGAGGTGCGGTCGCTGGTGGAGGGTCTGAACTACACCCAGAAGGTGCAGCGGTCGCTGGACTTGATCGCCGAGGCGTGGAAGGAGTACGGCGACCGGCTGGTGGTGGCCAACAGCCTGGGCAAGGACTCGGTCGTGGTCTGGCATCTGGCCAAGCGCGTGAGCCCGCAGATACGCGGGTTCATCGTGACCACGCGGTTCAAACCGCGGGAAACGGTGGAGTTCATGCATCGGCAGGTCGCGCAGTACCCCGAGCTGCGGGTGTTCCGAAACGATGAGCCGATCCCGGATGGGCTCTGGCGAACGGACCCGGACCGTTGCTGCGAACGGCTCAAGGTCGAACCGACCCGCCGTGCGATTGAGGAGATGGACGTGGGGTGCTGGGTGACGGGTCTGCGGTGCACCGAGGGACGAACGCGGACGGATTTTCAGGAGGTCGAGGAGCGCGACGCCGGTCTGGTCAAGCTCAACCCGATTCTGATCTGGTATGAGCGGGAGGTGTGGCAGTATCTGGCGCTGAATCAGGTGCCGGTTAATCCGCTGTACGCCCAGGGCTATCGGTCACTGGGTTGCGGCCCGTGCTCGCGGATCGCCGTGGGCGCCGATGAGCGGGCCGGGCGGTGGATCGGCACGAGCAAATGCGGCGGCGAATGCGGCATTCACACGCGGCCGCTGCGCACCGCGAGGGCTTCGGTCGAGGGAACGTGAGGGATGGGAAGTTCGCCGGGAGAGTCATCATGTCCGAGGCCATCGACAAACGCAACGGGACGTATCCACAGAAGCAACCGGGGCTGTATATGCAACGCATTCGCATTCCGGGCGGGCGCATCACGGCCGCTCAGTGGCGCGTGCTCGCAGCGGTGACGGAGGCGTATTGCGAGGGGACGCCGCTGCACCTGACGACGCGGCAGGACGTGGAGCTGCACGATGTGCCGGGCGACTCGGTGGCGGCGGTGCGTACGCAACTGGAAGAGGCCGACCTGCACACCGTGGGCGCGTGCGGCGACACGATCCGAAACATCACGCTGTGCCCGACGTGCGACCTCAAACCGGCCGGTGTGGACCTGGCCGCGGGCGTGGGAGCGCTGCATGCGTATCTCATTTCGCTGCCGTTCTATGACGCGCTGCCGCGCAAGTTCAAGATCAGCTTCTCGGTCTGTGGGCAGGCCTGTGCACAGCCTTACGTCAACGACCTGGGCTTCATGCTGCGGACCGATGGGCGGTTCACCGTGATCGGCGCCGGCTCGCTGGGGCCGCGTCCCAATCTGGGTATCGTCCTGCGGGAGCGGATCGAGCTTGACGAGGTGGCGCCGTACTGCGCGGCCGTGCTCGAGTTCTTCGCCGAGCACGGCGACCGGAACAATCGCCGCAAGGCACGCCTGCGGCACGTGCGGGAGCGCATGGGCGATGAGGCGTTCGTCTCGGCGATCGAACAGCGCTTCGCCTCGTGGAGAAATGGCGGGCCCTTCCCGGTCTTGGCGATGCACCGCACGCAGCGGCCCCTACCCTTCGCCGAGCGGCTGTGCCCGCCGCTGGGAGACCTGACGGCGGCTCAGGCCCGCGACCTGGCGGACGTGATGGACGGCCAGGGGTTGGCCTGTCGGCTCGGATTGCACCAGGAGATCTTCCTGCGTGGCGCGCAACCGATCCGGCCGGCCCCATCCCTGGCCAATCTATCCGGGCGCCCCGCGGTCGTATGCTGCCCCGGCTCGCGGTCGTGCCCGCATGGGCTGGTGGATACGCAGGGATTGGCACGTCGGATCCTGTCATCAGGTTGGACCGGGGGGCTTTCGGATCGGTGCGTCCACATCAGCGGCTGTCCCAATCATTGTGCGCACACGGCCGTGGCGCGCATGGGCGTCAGCGGGCGACGGCGAACCGTCGACGGCGTGACACAGGAGGCGTTTGAGCTGTTTCTGGGGGGAGGAGAGGGATGCTCGGAGGCCCTGTCGCAAAGGGGACCGGTTATCGACGCCGAGCAGTTCCTCGAGCGGCTGGAGCAATGGGCCGATTCGCCGAATGCAGCCCCGCGGGCGCCTACGCAAAGCGTCCACCCAGGGAGAACGAACGTGACCTGACGGATGGCGCAGCACTTTGGGCGGCCGGCCGAGGTGCATATCCGACCGCAACGTGCCACGGGTATCCTGCCCGCCGTGCCTGTGTACCCGATACATACGGTGATGTTGTTCCCCTTGCATCCTCCCCGGAAATGATCCGGCGCAGGATGTCTCCACGCGTTCCGGCGGCTTCGCACGGGATACTTCGCCTTTGCGAAAAAGGAGATTGACTCTCTTATGCTGGCAGGGTATAGTCTGGGCCGGCGTGATAGTGTGGCAAGCTCGCGCGGCCCGCAGGCGGTCTGGCTGCGGCATGCAAACGCGGTTCTGCGGGGTGTAGGGGATGTCTTGAGGGAGGGGCGGCCCAGACCGGTGACAAGGCCAATGGCGAGGAAGAGGGACAGAACGCAATTCTCCCGCGATATCGGCCTGGAGATCGGGTCCATCTGCGGAAGGCATTTCCTCAAGCTCAGGCACCTTCATTACGGGTACTGGCCCAAGGAACTACCGGTTGACATCACAAATCTCCACGCCGCCCAGGATCATTACGCGCGGTTCCTGATGGCTCATATCCCCCCCGGCGCGAACGATCCTGGACGTGGGGTGCGGCACCGGTGAACTGGCCAAGGACCTGCAAGAAGCGGGATACGGCGTCGACTGCGTCAGCCCGAACTCGTTTTTCGCCGAGCAGACCCGCGTGCTTCTCGGACCGGCCAGCCACGTATTCGAGTGCCGTTACGAGCAGCTTCAAACCCCGGATCGGTATGACCTGGTGCTTGTCAGCGA
>DSDH01000201.1 GCA_011055475.1 Phycisphaerales bacterium
CGGCTACGGCCAGTACGACTCCGGTTGCATGATGCTGCGGCTCACCGAAGAAGGCGGAGCCATCCGACCCGAGGTGCTTTACATCCGCGACATCGAGGCCTTCGGCTCGATGCAGCAGACGCCGATCTGGTACGACGGACATCTGTACGGCGTGCGGATCACGGACAAGCAACTGCTCTGCATGGACGATCAGGCCGAGGTCGTCTGGGGCAGCTCCACCGCCGTCACGTTCGGCCACGGACCTTATGCCATCGCCGACGGCCTGATCTTCGCGATGGACGATGAGGGCCTGTTGCGTCTGGCCCGGGCGACGGCCACGGGCTACGTGCAACTGGCCGAGGCCCGCGTGCTGAACGGCCACGAATCCTGGGCGCCGCTGGCCTTCGCCTCCGGGCGACTGCTGGTGCGCGACACGGAGCACATGGTTTGTCTGGACGTCGCGGCGCGCTGAGCGGCAAAGCAGGACGCCTTGCTACCCGCAGGAGGAGGGACCATGTCTTTGAACGGCAAGGACGACCGGGGATGAATGCCAAGCGTGTGGGGGTACTGGCGGTGTTGGGCGCTGCGGTGATGTGGGCGCTGGAGCCGAACTTCGCCAAGCTGGCCTACGCCAGTGCGGGCGTGTTGGAGACCTCGGCCGTACGCACCGTCACCGTGGTCCCGATCGCCCTGGCGTGGCTGGTGATGACTCGATCCAGCCTCCGGCTGGGGCCGCGCTGGCCGGCCATGGTGTACGTGGGGCTTGTGGCCGCGGCCGGCGCGGACGTGATCTACCTGTGGGCCCTTTCGCTGGCCGATTACCCGGTGGTGAACGCCGTCCTGATCGGCCACCTCCAGCCGGTCTTTGTCGTCCTCCTGGGGCGGATACTCCTCAAGGCGGAACACCTGACCCGTCTGGACTACCTGGGCATCGGGATCATGGTTGTCTCCAGCCTGCTGGTGGCGACGCGGACATGGGAACACCTGCGACGCCTGCAGTTCGGCACGGCGGGCGATGGGCTGGTCCTGGCGGCCACGCTCCTGTGGGCCTCGACGACACTGGTGGCCCGCCGGTATCTGCGGGGGCTCTCGGCGGGCACGGTGACGTTCTGGCGGTTCGCGATCGGGGCGGCGGTTCTGTGGGTGGTGCTCGCCATCCGCTCGCAGCCGGTGGTCCTGAACGGCTATCAGTTCATGGTCGGGCTGGTGGTGGCCGTCGGCACGCTGCTGTACTACGTGGGCCTGAACCGCATCAAGGCGGCGCAGGTCTCGGCGATTGAGTTGAGCTCGCCGTTTTTCGCCGCGGTGCTGGCGTTTCTGGTCCACGGGGAGGGCCTGACGGTCATGCAGTCCGCGGGCATGGTCCTTCTGGCCGGGGGGATCGCGTGCCTGGCCCGGCGGGAAACCGCGCTGGATTAGCGTCGGCCCCACAACGATCCGGGCTGGCGCCCCCAAAGGCCGCCGGGCCGTTCGCCCACTCCAACCCACAAGATCAAATACCTGAAAAAGTAATTGTGCGCCGGATTCCTGTTGAGTAGAATCCGGTCTCTTTGTGCGTGTACCGGAGATGATGGTGTGATGGAACAGGTGAAAGGGAGGAACGATGAAAACCGTTTCACGAGCGACTCTGGGGCTGGTGCTGGTGGTGACCCTCTGCGGCGCGGCGTCGGCGGCGCATTGGCGGGTGGTGCAGTTGACCGACAACACCGTCGACGATCACGGACCGCGGATCAGCGGCGGCCGGGTCGTCTGGGCGTCCAAGGTGGACGCGGATTACGAGATCATGTACTACGACGGTCACACAACGCAACAACTGACCGCCAACGACGTGGACGATCTGTCGCCCTGCATCTCGGTGGTCGATCCCAACGTGACCGTCTGCTGGCACGCCGTGGTCGGACCGGGGCGGACACGAGAGGTCTTTTACTTCGATGGAGCACAGATCACCCGCCTCACGGACAATTCGTGGGATGATCGCGAGGCCGTCTGCTGGGACCGGCACATCGTCTGGCGGCAACGCACGGACCGCACGGATTGGGAGCTGTTCGATTACCATCCGCGCCATGGGGTGCGGCGTCTGACGGACGATGAATTCGATCACGGCGATTATGCCGTCTGGGGCCCGTTCGTCGCCTGGGCCCGAAACACCATGTTTGAGCGGGAAATCTGGTTTTACGATGGGAGCACGGCTCAGAAAATCACATCCGGCGACGCGGCCGTCAACCTGCCCGTGTCGCTGTCGGGTGGGCACGCGGCGTGGCTGCAATGGGCCGACGGCAACTGGGAGGTGTTCGACTATCACGTCGGCGGCCATTACCGGCGGCTGACGTTCGGCGACCACGATCACCACGGCCCCGTGGTCTTCGACGAGACCATCGCCTGGTCCCGCGGTCAGGACGACCACGAGGAGATTCTGTACTACGATGGACAGCAGGTGCGTCAGTTGACGTACAACGGGGCACGCGACAGGGACGTGCGCCTCGCAGAGCGGTGGGTGGTCTACCTCCGCTCCGACCCGGAGACGGACCGGTCGGACGTGGTGGTATACGACCTCCAGCGCGGATATGAGACGCCGCTGGCCAGCCCGTATGAACAGAATCGGGACCCCCACGTGGACGGCGATGCCATCGTCTGGATGGGCTGGGACGGCGAGGATTACGAGATCATGCTGGCCGTCGCCTGCGACGAGATGCCCGGCGACACGAACGGCGATTGCGTCGTGAACCTGCTCGACCTGGCCGACGTGGCCGGCGACTGGACCCGCTGCACCGCCCCCGAGCCCTATTGCCCGTGACCGATTCGCATAAGGGGCTGGCAGGGAACCGCGTGCTACGCTAGAATGACGCCCTGTCAGGGACTTGACGGAAGGGCATGGGGCCATGGGAGCAATTGCGACGGCGGGATCTCTGAGTCGCCCGGTGGCGGCGAGGGAGAGACTGTACGCCCGGTTTGAAGGCTGTTTGGAGGTAAACCCTGATCTCGACCGCAAACTGGTGAGCTTCCAGGCCAATCGCGGCTTGCCTTTTTACCGCTGGCTCAAGTACAAGGAGGGCTTTTCGGCCCGCCTGGTGGAGTATCTAATCGAAAGGCTCGGACCGCCGAAAGGCCTGCTGCTGGACCCGTTCGCGGGGACGGGGACGGCGTTGTTCCAGGCGCAGGCCATGGGGTGGAACGCCGTCGGGATCGAACTGTTGCCGCTGGGTTATTTTGCCATCGAGGCGAGGCTGGCGGCTCAATCCGTCAAGCCGGCCACGTTTCGAGCCGCCTTGAAGCATGTTGATGGGATCCGTTGGGAGGACCATTTCGATGAGGGGTGTCTTTTCCCCCACGTCCCGATCACCCAAGGGGCCTTTCCACCCGCCACGGAGCGCGCCATTGCCGGATACCGGGCGTATTGTTCGCGACTGACCCATGCGGACGTGCGCAAGCTGTTCGAGCTCGCGGCGCTGGCCGTTCTTGAAGAAGTCAGCTACACGCGAAAGGATGGACAGTACCTGCGGTGGGATCATCGTGCGAGCAAGCGGGGCGTCAAATCGAGTTTCCACAAAGGCCGCATCGGTTCGTTTGACAGGGCCGTGCATCAGAAGCTCCAGGAGATTCTGGCGGATTTAGAAGGACGCCATGGGGAGCGGAGCCTGTTTGAATCGACGGTGCGGGAGGCTCCGCCGGGCACGCTGGATGCGCGGAAGGGTTCCTGCCTTGAAATCCTCTCGCAATTGCCCGCCCATCACGTCGACATGATCATCACCTCGCCGCCCTACTGCAACCGCTACGATTACACACGGACGTATGCGCTCGAGCTGGCGTATTTGGGGATTGACGAAGCAGGGATCAAAGAGCTTCGGCAGGCCATGCTGTCCTGCACCGTCGAGAACAGGGCCAAGCGCGCCGAGCTATGTGAGGCGTATACGCGCCGTGGCCAAGAGAAGGCGGCTGCCGGCGTCGACGAAGTGTTCGCTGCACAGGACGCCCTTCACGAGGTGATCGGAATCCTGCGGCGCCTGGCGGGAGAGGGGCTTTTGAACAACGCCAACATCCCCTCCATGGTCCAGAATTACTTCTACGAAATGTGTTTCGTCTTGTATGAGATGGCGCGAGTCGTTCGACCCGGCGGCAAGATCGTGATGGTGAATGACAACGTGCGGTACGCGGGTGAGGAGGTTCCCGTCGACATGATCCTCAGCGACATGGCGGGCCGGTTCGGCATGTCGACCGATTGCATCTGGGTCCTGGCCCGCGGGAAGGGCAACAGTAGCCAACAGATGGGCAACCACGGGCGGCATGAGTTGCGAAAATGCGTGTACGTATGGACCAAACAATAACGCACACCGGCGAACGAGGCGGCCATGGCGCAGCGCACCCCGGATAGGCACCTTCTCGACGCGCTGTCCAGGGCCTATATGGCCCGGGCGAGGCTTTTCCACAACGGCCTGAGAGCCTCGCGGATCGATCTGCTGTTCGCTGAGATCGACGCGATCGACGGCGGTCCTTTGGACTGGACTGACGCGGCGCTCGGTGTATCGCCCAGCGCCCTGCAACGTGTTCGACAGACGGGGGCAGCACCCCATCAGGTCTTCGCGCACCCGGATGTGATCGCCCAGCGCCCCCATCTGATCGCGTACTACCGCAACGTGGTTGCGATCTCCAAGAAGGGGATTGCCCAGATGCTCTGGTCCACCAATGGTTACGAGGCCAAGAAGCGGACCACGATGGACAGGGACCTCGCCGTGACGCTGTGCCGTACGCTCAATCAGATCTTGAGCGGCGTCATCGACGAGACGCCGGGCTACGACGTGACATTGAGTCGTCAAGCCGTTCTCGCCGAGATCGGCACGGAGCTCCAGGGGGCGTGGGCCAACGCCGTCGGACAGGGGGCGGCTCGTGAAGTGGAGCGCATGTTCGCGGGTTATCTCGATGAGCATGAATGGGGTCGAGACGACGGCGCCCACACGTACACGCTGCGCAACGGATGGCGGATCGTCTTCAGTAACGAACCCGATGTCGCCTTCTTCGACGCCGCCGGCGTCAAACAGATCGCCATCGAGATCAAGGGCAGCCTGGATACGGCCGGGGCGCAGACCCGCTATGGCGAGGCCAAAAAATCCTTCGCGAAACAACTGCAGGAGAACCCGCGCTGTCACACCGTGTACCTGGCGAGTTGTTTCACGGACGCGGTGATCCGGCAAATCCGGAGCGACGGGCAGGTGCGGGAGTGGTTTAATCTGACGTCGATCCTCTATGACGAGGAGGAGCGCCGCCGTTTCCTGCAACGTATCTTTCACATTGTCAGCACACCGGCATGAGGTGCACAGTCATGGAACGCAACGTGGTTGCGAGTCTGGCGACGCATCCGGATGATGCGGAGTTTTTTTTGCGCGGGGACGCTGGCGTTGCTGGCCGAGCGGCGCCGGTCGGTGCACATCGCCACGATGACCGCCGGCGACTGGACTCGCTGCACGGCCCCCGAGCGCTATTGCCCCTGACTACTCGGACTCGACTGGCCCCAGCCGCAGGGTTGCGGACCTGCCTGTATGCGCGATATACTCCAGGTCCGAACGACATTAGAAACATGTGTCTATACCTGCGGAGTGGATATGAGCAAGATGTGGAGGGTTTTGGCCATTGCGCTCGTGGTGTGTCCAGCGGCCCTGAGCATGGCCGCCCGATGGAATCCGCAAACGGTTGACTGGAAGGAAAACCCCGACCCCAGAGTAGGGGACTGGGGATTTGGCCGGCCGGGGTACCCCGAGGGCCTTTACATCCACGGTATCACCGTCAAGGCCGGGCAACCGGTGACGAACCCCCTCATCTACGATAACGACGTGTACGATGATGTCTTCGACGATGAGCTCTGCTTCGTCATGGCCGGCCTGGGCCGGATGAACCTGGTCGGCCTGATCGTCACGCCCGTACTGACGGATTTCTGGGGGTTCAGCAAGCCGCACTGGACGAAGACCGCCTACGAGTCTCGCGACCGGGCCAGGGCCTCCGGCATTCGCATGGACAGGATCCCGCCGATCACGGCCGGCACCGAGGCCGAAAGCGAGAAGGCCGGCGAGCGGAAGGATTCAGCGGGCGCCCGACTGTACGTCAAGCTCATCAACGAGCATTTCCGCAAAGACCCGGAGCACCCGGTGATCGTCAGCATCGGCGGCCAGGGCGCGACCTTGGCCTCGGCCTTTTGCATCGATCCGTCGATTGCGGACAAATGCATCGTGTACTATACGGATATCCGCGTCTACAACGGCCATTACCAGTGGGCCTCCCGTCTGATCGCCAAGAACTTCCGCGTAGTCAGTTGGGGGGATGACCACTGGTGGATTCCCAAGAAGGCGCAGAACGAATGGCGCGTCCTGCCCCGGCCGGAGCACGCCGAGGCCAAGGACAACGGCCCCAACAGCGGCGAATGGCGAAAACTCAGTGAGATGCAGGTGCCACTGCTGGATCACATGGTGTATCAGTTCCAACATCGTGGGGAGTATATCAAGCCCGATCGCAAGGCGGACTGTTACGGCGATGGGACGTTCCTGCACGCCTGGTTGCCGGGGATGTTCGAGGATGTCGCGCTCATGGAGGTGCGGGGTGGGCAAGTGTTGCATATCACCCGATTCACCGAGAAGGGCGAACGGACGGTCAAGGCGTTCACCTTGTCGATGTTCTTGAATCCCAAGGCCTACGCCACCCGCTGATGAGGAGGCTGTTGTGCCGTCGGGCTGGACGAACGGAGCCTGAGAGTCTGGGAGAGGCCTATGAGCGAACGCCACGTGGTCTTGAGTCTGGCGGCGCATCCGGATGATGCGGAGTTCTTTTGCGCGGGGACGCTGGCGCTGCTGGCCGGGCGGGGCTGGTCGGTGCACATCGCCACGATGACCGCCGGCGATTGCGGCACGGTGCAGTACAGCCGCGAAGAGATCGCCCGGATTCGACGCAACGAGGCGGCGGCCGCCGCGGCGCTGATCGGCGCGACGTACCATTGCCTGGAGTGCGACGACGCCTTCGTGATGTACGACCGCCCGACGCTGCTGAAGGTCATCGCCCTCATTCGGCGGGTACAGCCGGCGATCGTGCTGGCCCCGTGCCGCGAGGACTACATGACCGATCACGTGCACACGAGTCGCCTGGCGATGACGGGCTGTTTCTGTGCGGGCGTGGTCAATATCGATACCGGCGACGCCCGGCCCTTCGAGCCGACGCCGCACCTGTACTACACCGACCCGCTGGAAAGCAAAGACATCTATGGCCGCGATGTGCCGCCGAGCCTGGTGGTCGACGTGGCCGAGGTGTTCGAGACCAAGCGGCGGATGCTGGCCTGCCACGCCAGCCAGCGGGACTGGCTGCTGACCCACCATGGGGTCGATGAGTACATCCAGATGATGGAGCGGCTCAGCCAGGCCTGCGGACAGCGGGCGGGCGTGGCGTATGGCGAGGGCTTCCGCCAGCACTTGGGCAGTGCGTTTCCGCAGGATGATCGACTCAGTGCGGCGCTGGGCCCGGCCGCATACCGCTTATAGGAGGCAACGCATGGCGCGACGACGCAGTCTTCTGGCGCCCCAATGGTGGGACTATACGACGCTGGATGAGGCCATTTTGAAAGAGGCCGCCGCCCTGAGCCCGGAGGATATGCTCGCTCTGAGCCGCGAGGGGTTCACGGTCAAGTTCTACGATACGCTGGAGGACTTCTACCTGGCCGAGGCGCTGGAGTACATCACCGCCTGGCGGCAGGCGACGGCGGACAATCCGGTGGGCATCTGCGGGCCCATCGGGCCGACCGAGCAGTTGCCGCTGGTGGCGCGACTGGTGAACGAGCTGGACCTGAATCTGCGGCACGCGCACTTCTGGGGGATGGATGAGTGGTGCCTCGACGGCCGCGCGGTGGACACGAGCCATCCCTTGTCGTTCGAGCGGGCGGATCGGGAGCTGTGCTTCAACCGGATCGAGCCGCGGCGGCGGATGCCGGAGGAGAATCTGCACTTCCCCAAGGCCGACGCCCGCGCGTACGTGGAAAGCTGGCGACACGTCCGCTGCGCCGTCATGCAGGGCGGCCAGGGCGACATCAAACACTGGGCCTTCAACGACCCGGTCCGGCGGGAGGGCCCCTACCGGGATGAGCCGCCGTCGCCGGAGGAGTATCGCGGACTCTCGACACGGGTGGTCGATCTGCACCCCGTGACCATCATGCAGAACGCGCGGACCAGCGGCGGGGGCGTGGTGACCGGCGTGCCCACCCAGGCGATCACGGTGGGCCCCGTCCAAACCTGGCAGGCCGAGAAGGTCTCCATCTGGCAGGCCGGCACGCACGATAACCCGTTCGGAATGCGGCTGACGACGCTGATGATCGGCAAGCGAATCGCCGACAGCGCCGTGCCCATGTCGTTGCTGTCCGACCACCCGAACGTGCAGTTCAACTTCTACCGCCCGGGCCTGGGCGCCTGCCGGGTCGAGATGCATTGACCGTCCGGCTCAAGGTCTCGGCCCCACGGCGGATGTGTCGGGGCCGTCGGCCATGATGTCGTAGAGCCGCCGCAACGCCTCACGGATATTGCCGTTGTGCCGTCGGTACAAGCCCTCCAGAACGGCGCGGTCGGGACACGCAGGGGCACGGGGGCCATCGGCGCTTAGGAGCCATTCGACCAGGCGGCACAGCAGCGCCGCATCGGTCCGGCAGGTCGCCCACGTCGGCAGTCGTCCCGGACGATGCGCCGTAATCACCAGGCCCCGATCCCGGCGCAGGACTGCGTTCTTGATCCGTCGCCACGCCAGCAGACCCAGGTGATCGGCGCCGTCGAGCAGCAGCACGTCGAAGGGCTGCTCCAGCACCGCAGTCACCTCCGGCCGTGGCGGCCGCACATCGACACTGAAAAACAACCGGGCCACCCGCAATCCGCGTTGGGTCAAGTGTCCGGCCAAGGTGTCCAGCAGCGTGGTCTTGCCCGACCCGCACGGTCCGACCACGGCGCCGCAGAAATGCATGGCTTCGAGGTGATCGAGCAGTTCCGCCCACGTGGCCTCGATCGGCTGGTAACCCAGCGCCGTGATGCGGTCGACGCGGAACGGATTCTCGCGGGCCGGTCGCATGGTGATGGTCCTTACCTGGAGACGCCGCCCAGGACGATCTCACGGCCGGTCGGCGAGAGGGTGATTTCGACGCGGGCGACGTGGTCACCGGGCTCGGCGACGGCCTCGACG
>DSDH01000203.1 GCA_011055475.1 Phycisphaerales bacterium
CTCCACCCATGCCTTACCACGTCCCACACCCGGCGGACATCCTCGGCACAACCATCCTGCTGAAACTCGACCACGGACTGTTTATGGATCTGCGCACCCGTGACGGCGCGGTCATACCGGACCCGGCCGGCCACGCGAAGGCCGCGCTCCTGGGCCTGGTGCTCAATGTCGGCGGTCACGTCGGGATTCAGGTCCCACTTGTTCACACAGACCAGGCCCGGTACTCTAAAGTGTTTGGCTACATCGACCACGCGGCCCAGATCCTGCAGACCGCTCAGCGTGGGCTCCGTCACGATCAGCACCAGGTCCGCGCCCGTGATCGAGGCAATCACCGGACAGCCGATGCCGGGCGAGCCGTCGATCAGCACCAGCTCCAGGCCCCGCTGCCGAGCGATCGCGCCGGCCTCCTTTCGTACGGTGCTGACCAGCTTGCCGGAGTTCTCTTCCGCGATGCCGAGTTTGGCATGCACCATCGGTCCGTGCCGGGTCTCGGACACGTACCACTCCCCGTTGACCGCCGGGGCAAACGTAATCGCGCTGTCCGGACAGAACCACGCACACACGCCGCACCCTTCGCACGCGACAGGATCGACCCGGTACGTTTTGCTCACTCGGGCGTTGCCTGGACCGTCAAACGAGATGGCGTCGAACCGGCACAATTCGGCGCACTGGCCGCACGCCGTGCAGCGAGAGCTCTCTATCCGCGGCCGCTTGCCGCCCGAAAACGCCTCCCGGCGCATAATCCTCGGCTCCAGCACGAGGTGCAGGTCGGCCGCGTCCACGTCGCAATCGGCCAGAACGACCTTCTCGGCCAAGGCGGCAAATGAGGCGACGATGGACGTCTTGCCCGTCCCGCCCTTGCCGCTGATGACCACCAATTCCTTGGGCTTGCCTGTCATGTGATTCACGATCCCTTCGTTCCCGGGCTCTCCGACCGGGCGACCGACCCTCTCGTTGTGGCCCTGTCGCCCGACAATACAGCTCGCTTTCTTAGCTACGACCGCCTCCCGGTTCCCCTCCAATCCTATGAAAGCGGACACGTTCCCGTCGGGCAGCTTGACTTCGTCGAGGAAGACGTGCCGGATCGGGCCGTAAAGGTCGAGAAGAGCTTGTCCGTGTCCTTCGACCCGCATTCTTCACACGCATGGCCCCCTCGGGCGTTTGGCTTTTCCAGAAACGTCGTCACGTGACCACACGTCCTGCATCGGTATTCATAAACCGGCATCTTCACTCTCCCGACTCAGTGTTCGATCCAAAATACTTCTCCCGCCACCAGCACCAGTACCCCCAGGGGTTGTCCAGGCGGAACTTTCCGCCGTCCGGAGGCGTGGGACGCGGGCTTTCCAACTCATCCAGGGCGGGGCACGCCTTGCCCTCTATCAGGAACTTGTAGGCGCAGCAGATCAGGTGGAACTGGCGGTCGGCCTCGGTATCCCCGCGATTTTTGTCCGGGTGGCAGGCCATACTGGCCTGGCGGAAGGCCCGACGGATGGCCGCACGATCAGCGCTCTCGGAAACGCCGAGAATAGCCCGCGCTTTGCGCTCCCGTTCCTGAAACACCGCGATTTCGGCCTGCCAGTCTCTATCGGGCAAGAGAGCGGACCCTCCCTTCCAACTGCGTCAGAAGATCGGCGTAAAGGTCGCGGTAGCGGGGCATCACATCGCAGGCCATCTGGCCGCGTGAATAGGCCTCCGCCACCTGGCGATCATCGGGAATCTCAATCAGCACGTCCACCTGTTCCTGCGCACAGTACCGCCGCGTCTGGTCATCACCCGAATCCGCACGATTGATCACCACGGCGAACGGCAGGGCCAGGGCCCGAACCATATCGACGGCCAGTTTCAGATCATTGAGCCCGAAGGGGGTCGGCTCGGTCACGAGCAGCACGAAGTCACTGCCCCGCAGGCTCTCAATCACCGGGCACGAGGTGCCGGGGGGAGCATCCACAATCGCCAGGTCCGCCTCGGTTGCGGCCTTCTTGACCGCGGCGATCACCGGCGGGCTCATCGCCTCGCCGATGTTGAGCAGACCCTGCACGCAGTACACATCCTGAGCCCATCCAAGGTCCAGCCGTCCCGTTTGTCGGTGCGACTCCGTGATCGCCCCGGTCGGACAGACCAGCCAACAACCGGCGCACCCGTGGCACAATTCCGGAAAGATCAACACCTTCTTGTTCACGACCACAACCGCCCCGTACTGGCAGATCCGGCCGCACTGACCGCAACCGATGCACTTTTCGGCATCCACCGCGGGAATACTGACGCTCACCGGCCGTGTCTCCGTGAACCGTGGCTTGAGGAACAAGGCCCCATTGGGCTCCTCCACGTCACAGTCCAGGTAGACGACGCCCCGCCCGCTCCGCGACGCCGTCACGGCCAGGTTCGTCGCCACCGTGGTCTTGCCCGTTCCGCCTTTTCCGCTGCACACGGCGATTCTCATCCTGCGGTTCCCTCATGCCCCTGTTGCATCACAGCCCGATTCCCGTCCCCCCTGCGAAGTCCCGTCGCAACGGAGTCGGGCCCGACGCCGACAGAAATCTTGTTCACCGCCTTGTTTCTACCATATTCTGCGACGGCCTGACAGGATCCGGTCGCATATCTTACATGCATACTCTCCTCGCCCTCTGATCCGTCCACGTCCAGCCCGAACAGGGAGAAGCGTGTGTCCGGCGGATCGCGTCTATCCCCGATGCGGATTCTCGTCCCCAAGACGTTGATCGTTGTCTACGAAATGTCTCCGTCGCCGGCGTCGATCGACGGTCTGGGGGCAGCCCGACAAGACCTCGACGGCTCCGGTGTGGGGAGGAGGCCTTTCGTACGCCCCGGGAACCCGATAGGACCGCCCACGGCCAGTTTTTTGTTGACCGCAACGGCCCTTTCAGCCATACTGCGTGTTCTAGCCCGGACGCTGTGGGTCCATCCCGACCGTCTTGCCGGGCCCGTGCATACGTTCACTGATGGAAGGAGTTTGACATGCCGCCGGGCAAGCAGCAGCAAAGCAATGCCATGCTCTACACGATGATTACGTTCGTCGCCCTGTTTATCATCGCGGCCACCTGCGCGGTGATCTTCTACGTCAAGGCCGAGGACTACCGGACGGCCAAAGTCGACGCCGACCGTCGCCTGCAGGCCCTGGCCAATCCCAGTGAGCAAGGAAAGATCAGCTCCATCGTCGGAAAAACACCCTCCGGACAGAGTGCGTTCGGTACTCTGGCGGCACATGTCAATACGCTCGTCAGCGTAATCACTGGCCAGAGCACGGAAAGCCTGGCCGACATCGCCGCCTCGGAGAAGGTCAACAACACCAACGTGGAGATCAACAAGACCCTGGCCACGCTCGGGGCCGACGCCGCGCTGATCGGCGGACAGACCGAGCCGGTCGCCCTGCTCAAGCAGATCGAGGCGCTCCACGTCTCTGTGAACCAGCTCCGCGGGGAGAACCGGTCACTGGCCGCGCAACTCAACGACGTTCAGACCAACGCCGACCTGCTGGCCGAGCGGGCCCGTCGCCGTGAAGAACAATTGATGCAGGAGATGGCCCGCTACCAGCAACGCTTCAACGAGGTGCAGGCCCAGTACGACGAGCTGGAAGCTCTCATGAAGCAGTCCTCCGATGAGCAGGTCCAGGCCGTCATGGAAAGGCTCGACCGCGCCCGCGAGCAGATCAGCGAGAAGAACGCCCAGCTCGAGGCCATGCAGGCCCGCCTGGAGGATACCGAGCAGCAGCTGAAGGACGCCCTGGCCAAGCTCAACGAGTGGGGACGCTTCAACAAGGAGGTCGCCGCTCTGCAACCCGACGCCCGCATCATCCGCATCGACGACCAGCTTGGCGTGGTGTATCTCAATGTCGGGTCCGACGATCACGTCTACGTCGGCCTGACCTTCGGCGTGTACGACCGCAACGCCCCCCTGCCGGAGGACGGCAAAGGCAAGGCCGAGATCGAAGTCTTCAAGGTCGAGAAGAACCTCTCGATGGCCAAGATTAATCGGGTGTCCAAGAAGAACCCCATCGTCCCCGAAGACGTCGTCGCCAATCTTGTCTGGGACAGCCAGACCAGCAATCAGTTCGTGGTCGCCGGGTTGTTCGACTTCGACCGCGACGGCTTCCATGATGAGGAAGGCGCCGTCCGTATCCGGGAGTTGATCGAGCGATGGGGAGGGCGCGTCGTCGACACCGTCACCGTCAACACCGATTTCGTCGTACTGGGTGATGCCCCCGAGCCGATGGAGCAACCCAAGCCCGAGGAGCTCGAAGCCGATCCCTCATTGGCACGGCGGGTCCAAGCCGTCGCCGACGCGGCCAAGGCCTATCAGGAGGTTATCGACCGCGCCGAGCGGCTCAGCGTTCCCGTGCTGAATCAGACCCGGTTCTTGCACCTGATCGGATACGAATCGCTGGCCGCCAAGAGCACGCCCTTCTGACGCGGATCGGACCCCACGACAAGACGCGGGCGGGCGGGCTGCCGCCCAGCACCGGGCTATTTGGGCAGCGCCGGCCAGAGACGCGGCGCGATCCCGATGGAAGCGACCTCAACGCCTCCGGTGTAAGCCGCGGCGTCGGGTGCACGTGCAAACCCTTCCTTCACGGCCACAAACGTCACGGTCAACGTCGCCTTCACGGTTGGGCCCAGCGGGCGCCCCGTGTCGCAATCGAGACCTGATGGAATATCCACGGCCAGAACCGGCTTGCCCATCTGGTTGAGTGCCTCGATCACCACGTCATAGCCGGCCCGCACCGGGCCGGTCAGCCCGGTCCCGAAGAGAGCGTCAACGACCCAATCAGCCGACGACAACGCCTCCCGCACCGTCTCGACCCGTAAGCCGACCATGGCCCAGGTTCGAATCGCCGCCCCCATCCGCTCGAGCACATCCAGGTGCACCCGTGCATCGCCGCGCACCCGCTCCCTGTCCCCACAGATCACCGTCTCCGTGTGCACGCCTGCGTTGGTGAGGTGTCGTGCGGTCACGTACCCGTCGCCGCCGTTGTTACCCGGCCCGCAGAGCACCACCACACGCGAGGCCGCCGGATCGCCGAGCCGCGCCAAAAGCCGCTCGGCGCAGCCGCGCCCGGCGTTCTCCATGAGCACCACCCCCGGCAGGCCCAACTGGTTGATGGCCCAGGTGTCGAAGGCACGGACCTGCAACCGATCCATGACCATCGGCCCATCCTTTGGTTCCAAAGGCTTGTTCATGTCGGCCATTATAGTCGGTTGCTCAATCCCGTCAATTGACATCGCCCGCCACGACCGCTAGACTCGCCCTCGGTATGCCCCTGCAGGGGTCAGGACCGTCCAGTGGAGAACCGACCGACATGCACATCCTGTTGACAAACGACGATGGCATCGAGGCCCCCGGCCTGGCCGCCATGTACAGCGAGCTGATGGACCTGGGCCGGGTCACGGTCGTCGCCCCGTCCAGCGCACGCTCCGGGGCCGGCCACAGCATCTCGCTCGACCCGGTCTTCTGTCGCCCCGTCGACCTGCCGGGCCGATTCGCCGGCACCAGCGTCGACGGCACGCCCGCGGATTGCGTCAAGCTGGCCCTGAACCACCTGCTGGGCCCGGATGAGCCCGTCGATCTCGTCGTCGCCGGCATTAATCACGGAGCCAACGTTGGCGTCCACGTGTACTACTCCGGCACGGTGGCCGCCGCCATGGAGGCCGCTTTCCACGGCGTGCCCGCCATCGCCATCAGCGCCGCCTACGAAGACTCGATCAACGTAGCCGGAGCCGCCCGCCATGCGCGGAGCATCCTGCGGCATCTGCTTCCCCTCGATCCCGGGGATTTGGTCAATCTCAATATCCCCGCCCTGTCCCAGGCGCCGCCCAAGGGCGTGCGGATCGTGCCTCACGCGGCCAGCGGCTTCCGCGAGGCCTATGCCACCCGCCGGGCCGACGACGGCCGAACGCTCTTCCAGTTCACGGCCGGCTGGCCTCCGGATGCCGACGAGATCGCCGGCACGGACACGTACTACCTGGCCGAGGGATATATCACCCTCTCGGCCCTGCGGATAGACATGAATGATCCCGACCGCAACGACCGCCTGCGGAAGCGCCTGGATCGTTGAACGCCCGTGGCGGGCAGAGCAACGGCGGAGACATCGCCGAGGGAGAAGCGGAGAGCACCATGGCCCGAAAGAAGAAACCACCCGCACCGAAGGTTTTCATCGTGACCGTCACCGGCAAGGACCGCGTCGGCATCATCGCGCGGATCGCCAACGTCATGGCCGAGGCCCAGATCAATATCATCGACGTCAGCCAGCGGATCATGGAGGACTACTTCGTGATGATGATGGGCTGCGACGTGGCCGGGGCCACCGCCGACCTGGAACAGATTCAGCAGCGGCTTGACCGCGTCGCCCGGGACCTGAAATTGAACATCACCTTCCAGAATGAAACGATCTTCAAGATGATGCACCGCGTCTGATGCCGATCCCGGCCGTACGGCCCGGCACCAAGGAGATCCCATGGCGATCACCGTCGAGGAAGTCTACGAAACGGTCAGCATGACGCTGTACCACCACTTCGACATCCGCACCGTTACGCTCGGCGTCAACCTCAAGGACTGCGCCGACCGGCGACTGGCCGGCGTGCGCGGCCGCATCGGACCGCGCCTGGTCAAGTGGGGCCGCGCCCTGAACCACCACGCCGACCGCATCCAGCAGGAGTTCGGCATACCGATCACCAACCGCCGCATCAGCACGACCCCCATCGCCCTTCTGCTGGAGCCGCTGCCCCGCCGCGCGGCCACCATCGTCGCCCTGGCCCGTACGCTCGACACCGCCGCCGCTCAGGCCGATATCGACTTCATCGGCGGCTTCGGCGGCTATCTGCAGGGCGGCATCACCGAGGCCGAAAGCCATCTCATCGACGCCCTGCCCGCCGCGCTGGCCGCCACCGAACGACTGTGCGGCTTTTTCAATCTCGCCTCCACCGCCGCCGGGGTCAACATGACCGCCGTTGAGCGATTCGGGCACGTCCTTCGCGATCTGGCCGGCCGCACCCGCCGCGGCATCGGCTGCGCCAAGCTCGCCCTGTTCGCCAATGTGCCGGAAGACAACCCCTTCATGGCCGGGGCCCACCACGGCATCGGCCAGCCCGATCTGGCCTTGAACATCGGCATTTCAGGTCCCGGCGTCGTCCGCGCGGTCGTCGCCCGCCATCCCGATTGCGATCTGACCGAGTTGAGCGAGGTTATCAAGCGGACCGTGTTCAAGATCACCCGCGCCGGCGAGCTGATCGGCCGGGAAATGGCCCACCGCATGGGCGTCGAGTTCGGCATCGTCGATATCTCGCTTGCCGCCACACCCGCCGCGGGCGATTCCGTCGCCGAGATCATCGAAGCGATGGGCGTAAGCCGCATGGGGCGACCCGGCTCGACCGCCGCCCTGGCCATGCTCATCGACGCCGTCAAGAAGGGCGGCGCCATGGCCAGCGGCAACGTCGGCGGCCTGAGCGGGACCTTCATCCCCGTCAGCGAAGACGCCGGGATGATCCGGGCCGTCCGATCCGGTGCCCTGAATCTCGAAAAGCTGGAGGCTCTGACCAGCGTCTGCTCCGTGGGATTGGATATGTTCGCCGTGCCGGGCGACACGCCGGCCGATGTGCTCAGCGCGATCATCGCCGACGAGCTGGCCATCGGCGTCATGAATCACAAGACCACCAGCGTCCGCGTCATCCCCGTGCCCGGGGCCAAACCAGGCGACCTGGTGCAGTTCGGCGGCCTGCTCGGCTCGGCGCCGGTGATGCGCGTCCCACGACAGGCCGCGGCCGCTTGGGTCGCCCGTGGCGGTCGCATCCCCGCGCCCCTTCAGGCGCTGCGGAACTGACGCCCTCGTGGATACGGACGGACCGTCAAAATACCGAACGGCGGGTGGCATGGGACAAAGTGGATCAGGATGGAGACCGACGATGTGGAACGTCGTTGAAGAACCGTGGCTCTTGCTTTTCGTCGCACTGATCACTCTCGGCGTGGTCATGCTCTTCCGTGAAGGCCCGTCCGGTCCGCCGCGTCGATGGCCGCTGCTGATCCCGCTGGCCATCGCCCTGTTGGCCTTCGGACTCGACCGGTTCATCCAGACCGACCGTGAACGCCTCGAGGCCACGCTCAATCGCGCCCTGCGGTTCGCCAAGACCCATGACTTCTCCGACTTCAACGACATCTTCGCCCCGGATTACTCCGACGCTTTTCACGCCACGCGGACGGACCTGCGCCGTCGATGTGAATCCTCCCTGGCCATCGCCGACATCGAACGCATCAGCAAGCGCCGCCTGCAGTGGACCATTGAGACGTCGACCGCGCAATGCGATCTGAGCGTGCTGGTCCGGCTGCGCGGCCGCCAAGGCAGCTACGCCGGAAGTCAGGGGCTGTACTTCGTGGAGGTCAGGATGCGGTTCGACAAGCAGCCCGACGGCCGCTGGCTGATCCGCACGGTGGAACTGGTCTCGCTCAACAACCAGCAATTCGACTGGGGCGGTGTTCCCTAGCTCAGGCCTGACGCGCCAGCGCCTTGCGCTGCTCGACGAGGGTCTCGATCTTCTCCAGCAGCTCGCTCAGATCGAACGGCTTGACGATGTAATCGTCGATGCCGGCGGTGTTGGCGCGGGCGATATCCTGGGCCTGACTGCGGGCCGTGAGCATGATGACGGACACGTCCTGGCCGTCCGGCCGGGCCCTTAATGTCTCCAGCATCGTCAGCCCGTCCATGATCGGCATAATGACGTCCAGCAGGATCACATCGGGACGCTCCCGCTCGAAACACTCCAGCCCATCCTGGCCGTTACCGGCGGTGAACACCTGGTAGTCGTTCATCTCAAGCCGGTCCTTCAGCGTCTGCACGATGTTCGGCTCGTCGTCGATGACCAGAATCTTCGTCCGGTCGGCCTTCTTTCGGAATCCAAAGAATTCAAACATGCCTATCTCCCTATGGCCGTGCAGGTTCGCCTCACCACGGGCCGCGTCACACCAGGGGTTCCATACGACGTCGAACGACCCGCTCCAACTCCGCAGGGTCATCCGCTTCCGCAGGGTATAAACCCAACCCCACCATCGGCACGATTTGGTCGGCATTCAACTTGTTTTTCGCCAACTCCTCGCTCAAGGCCCTTCCCAGCCGCTGCCAGAGCCCCTCAATCCTCCCGGTTCGGCCCGGGGCGATCACC